>NZ_JBSSDE010000001.1:0-196013 GCF_054060435.1 Thermostichus sp. MS-CIW-34
GTCAGGACTTGGGTCATGGTTCTATCGTAACTTCCGCATTCCTCCCGACACTGACCCTACGGGTACAGTGCGGGGCTCCTGCGATTTCTAGCTGACGACGCGAACGGGATCCCCAGCGCCCGCAGCTGCTCAACCAGTTGCTCCAACAGCCTCATGGTTCAGCACTTCAGCCCACTGCGGTAGGTACTGGGAAAAATCTTGCTTTTTGACAAACCGAAAAGGCCCGGATAGGGATCCCCAGATCACTTGATCGGTCTCCGGATCCCGACCTTGATCCAAGCTGTGAAAGTAGTCGGCTCCGATCTCAAACTCGCTGTACAAATAGGTGGTTCTGCCTTTGCGTTCAACAATACAGCCTTTGCCGGGCAGGCTGCGGCCCCGATAGCAGGATCCCGTCCATTCCACCTGGGTGACACAGCCGGGCAAGAGTTCCAACTCCGCTGCTGTCAGACCGGCCAATTTCCCCTTCGCGTAAGCGTTGCTTAGCAACAACTCCCGACCGGCGCACCTGTAGGAGTCAGGAGCTGTCAGAGCATAGTTTTGAATCCGGATCCCATCTGGAGTATCGAAGAGGTGGATCACCCGCTGTCGGTAAGGCTGCTCAGGATAAATGTCGTACAGTTGCTCCACGTAAAACCCCACCCCCTGGAACACCGACCAAGGCAAGGGACATTGGTACACATGAATGTTGGCAAACCAGACGGGCTCTGCGAGCGCCTGCTGCAGGTTGTTGAAGTGCCCTGCCATCCAGGTGGCCAGTTGGGCCAGTTGGGGGGAAACAGACATAGGTTCAGATGGATTCAATGGATTGAAATCGAGAAGATTCAGATCGAGCGCTCCTGATCCTGCAGACTTTGTCCAACTGTCAGGGACTCCGTCCCGATGGCGCACTCCATAACACACTCTACAAAACTACACCAGGGAATAGCTTGGTAGCCCTGTACTTGAGTGCGGGGTGGAAAAGCCCTTGGGCAACTTGATTTAATTTATTTAAGGGAATTTAAGGGATTTAAGAGAGCATTGTTGCTTACCGTCACCCGCCCTGTCTCTGGCGGAGTTGTTGCCATGGGCAGGGGAACCGCAACCCTGTGGCGACGAGGCCGTTCGCGCCACTCGGACGGAGTTCTTGAAGGGGATTGGGTTGCAGGGACAGGCTAGAGTAGAGGAGCCGGACTCCTGTGCCTGATACATTTACGCTGAACACTGCTGAACATCACTGTTCGACTATGCAGCGATAGCATTCTGTTTGTTTCCATTCGCGTTAGCGGGACGGAGTCCAAACAGAATGGCGGTATCCCGCAAAGCTTTGAGTAGAATACCCAAAGCGCAGTTTCCGTGTCGTCTTACTACCAATTTTCTGCTTTGCTTTGGCTACCATGTTGGCAGACTCGAAAGTAAACAGAAAGATCAACTGGTAGTAATCCGTACTGAACATATTATACATTATTTTCAGTATAGTTGAGCTTATTATTGACTAGAGTCATGCTCTTGAGATCTCGTCTAAGATGGTATTGATGTCGGCCCTACCCATTCCCCTGCTGGGGCAGTCCTTGTCTGCTCTGAAAGACTGGGCGGTTGCCCAAGGACAGCCGGCCTATCGCGGGCAACAACTGCATGCTTGGATCTACCAAAAAGGGATCCGCTCCCTGGAACAGGTGACGGTGTTTCCTAGGGCTTGGCGAGAGGCGGTGCAAAGCTACCCAGTGGGACGCTCGCGCATTGTGCAGCGGACAGAGGCCCGCGATGGTACTGTGAAGTTTCTGCTGGGGTTGGCGGATGGGCAGTTGATCGAAACGGTAGGGATCCCAACGGCCAAGCGTCTGACGGTCTGCGTCTCTTCTCAGGTGGGCTGCCCGATGGCCTGCGATTTCTGTGCCACCGGCAAGATGGGCTACCGGCGCAACCTAGAGCTGCACGAGATTCTGGATCAGGTGTTGACGGTGCAGGAAGATTTTGGCCGTCGCGTCAGCCATGTGGTCTTTATGGGCATGGGGGAACCCCTGCTCAACCGCGATACGGTGGTACAAGCCATCCGCAGCCTGAATCAAGATATCGGCATCGGCCAACGGCATATCACCCTCTCGACGGTGGGGGTACCCCGGCAAATTGCCTGGCTGGCGCAGCAGGATCTGCAAGTTACCCTGGCCGTCAGCTTGCATGCCCCCAATCAAGACCTGCGGCAACGGTTGATCCCTTCGGCAGCCCACTACCCTCTGGACACTCTGATCCAGGATTGCCGCGACTACATGCTGCGCACCGGGCGGCGAGTCAGTTTTGAATATACCCTGCTATCGGGGGTCAACGACCTGCCCATTCATGCCCGCCAACTGGCGCAATTGCTGCAGCAGGCCAGCCGGTCAGGGGTGCAACTGCACGTGAACCTGATCCCTTACAACCCCATCTCTGAAGCTGACTATCAACGCCCCCACCCGACACGGGTCAGAGAGTTCGTCCGCCAGCTCGAACAGCACCAAGTGCGGGCCACTGTGCGCCAAACCCGTGGCTTGGATGGCAATGCCGCATGTGGTCAACTGCGGGGATCCTTCCTGCGTTCTTTGCCAGGGGATTTGTAATCGCCGCGCAACGCTTTTGCGAGTACATCAGCTCAGTCCGCAGGCGCATTTTAGCCAGGCGGCATCCTGTTCTGGCAAGGTGGCGTGGTGCATGACGTAAACCTGCCGGTGATACTCGTCCAGCCAGGCTCGCTGCGCCTCGTTCAACAGTTCCCAATCGATTAAGCGCCCATCGAAAGGGATCCAAGTTAGGGAGCGAAAGCCCATCCAGCCCTCCGGCTCGGGAATGGCAATCACCTCGTAGAGATTCTCCAGGCGGATCCCACCCCATCCCGGCTGGTAGTAGCCCGGCTCAATGCTGTTGATCATGCCCACCTTGAGAGGGGTGCTGGCGCGGCGGTGGACTCCGTTGGGTCCCTCGTGGACATTCAAAAAGGCGCCGACACCGTGGCCGGTGCCATGGCCGTAATCCAGCCCGGCCTGCCAAAGGGTGGAGCGGGCGATCCCATCCAACGAGACCCCATAGGTGTCAGGGGGGAAGATCTGGCGGGCGCATTGAATGTGGGCCTTGAGCACCTCGGTATAGCGCCGCTTGCACAAGGGATCCGCGGGTTGCGGGCCAATCCAAACGGTGCGGGTATCGTCGGTGGTGCCCCCCAAGTAGTGGGATCCCGAATCCAAAAGGAACAGTTCTCCCGGTTGCAGGCGCTTCTGGGGATCCGGAGTGCTGTAGTGGATGATGGAGCTGTTGGCTCCTGCCCCGGCAATGGTGTTAAAGCTCAGGCCCACCCACTCCCCTTCCTCCCGGTAATGGGCCTCCATGATGGCGGCCACATCGGCTTCGCTGATGGGGATCCCCTGTTGGATTTGCCGGTCGATCCAGGCCAGGGTACGGATCTTGGCCCGGCTGGCTTTGCGGTTGGCCAGGCGCATCTGTTCCAGCTCGGTGGGGTTTTTCACGGCCTTGAGGGCTTCTACTGGGTGCTCCAGCTCGCGGCAGCTCGCATCCTGCAGCAGCTCTTGAGTGCCCTGGGTGGTCTGCTTGGGATCCAAGCCCACCGGCGCATAGCTCTTGGCCCATTGGGGCAGTTGTTGGCTGTAGGTCTCGTAGGGCCAGAGTTCCACCCCGGCTTCTGCCAGAAATTGCCGAGATGGGGGACTGAGCCGCTCCAGATCTGTGAATAGAGCCGCTCTATCTAGGCTGACCAAAGCATAGGCCCAAAACACTGGGTTGTAGGGGATGTCGGATCCCCGCAGGTTAAACAGCCAGGCCACCTGATCCAATTTGGTCAGGGGCAGCAGCCCCACCCGTTTGCGGCGCATCTCCTGCCGGACTTGGGCCAGCTTTTCTGCAGGGGTGGCCCCGCTTAGGTGGGTGGGTACCGAGTCAATGGGCCGGTCAAAGGGAGCGACAGGAGCGGATCCCTGAGCCAGCTTATCCACCAAGTTTTCCATGACCGGGATCAAGAGCACCCCTCCCGCTTGGGCATGGGCCTGCAACTGGCGATAGGTGGCCACCGCCACCGTAAAGGGATCCACCCCCAGGCGAAAGCCGGATCCCAGCTCTTCCACAATCTCCATCAGGCTGGGCTGATTCGGCAGACCTCCTTTGATCACTGTCAATAGATTGGGATCCACCTCCCGCTCCGCCTGTTCGTGATAGCGGGGATCTACCCACAGCCAAGCCCTGTCCCGGGTGATCAAGGCATCCCCCACCGAGCCGGTAAAGCCTGTGATCCACTGACGCCGCTTGCGATGTTCCGGCAAATACTCATTGAGATGCTCATCAGCAGAGGGAACCCAAAAGCCATCCAGATCTTGTTCTCGCAGAAGCTGGCGCAACTGCTGCAAACGGGCAGCAACA
Organism: Thermostichus sp. MS-CIW-34; assembly: GCF_054060435.1. Lineage (NCBI taxonomy): Bacteria > Bacillati > Cyanobacteriota > Cyanophyceae > Thermostichales > Thermostichaceae > Thermostichus > Thermostichus sp. MS-CIW-34. The sequence continues at coordinate 4,378 of NZ_JBSSDE010000001.1, forward strand.
TCCAGGCGGGGCAGGGTTTGGAGCATGGCAGAGGGGTAAAGCTAAACGGCCAGGCTATCGCCATTCTAAACAAGGTTGGGCCGCCCCCACTTCCCGCCTTCAGTGGTCGGCCATTTCAGATAGCAGCCAGATAGCAGCCAATACCTCCCTCTTCCTATGGGTGAGGGAAGAAATCCGCCAGCTCTAGCGCTCCTCAGGAAAACCCGCTTCCCGCCAAGCCCGCATGCCCCCATCCATCGAGATCACCCGACGATAGCCCATTTTCTGTAGATTATCGGCTGCCAACGCGGAGCGAAACCCGCCGCCGCAGTACAGGACGATCTCCGCTTCTTTGTCGGGGATCACCTTCTCGATGTCCCGCTCAATGATCCCTTTGCTCAAATGGATGGCTCCGGCAGCATGGCCAGCCTGCCACTCCGACTCTTCCCGCACATCCACAAAATAAAAGCGATCCCCTTGCAGTTGTTTTTGCCTGACCTGCTCGACTGTCAGTTCTTGGATGCGGCTTTTGGCCTCGTTGACCAGGGCCAAGAAAGCTGGAGAGTGCTGGGGAGCCATGGAGAACAGGCGCTATGAGCCAAAGCTTATTCCAATCGATCTTATCTGGTCTGGACTTTGGGATCCCAACTGCCCTAAGGCTAGACTGGGATCCAGATTTGCCGGCTGGAGGCCCATGGCTTGAAATCCCGATCTAACTTTCCGCAACTGCTTTGGCCCCTTGCTCTGGCCGTGAGCTGGAGCATCCCCCTTGGATTGACAGCCGGTCACGTCAGCCGGACGGAGTCCTCGGCTTGGGCCCAAGCTGCCCCGATGCCCCTAGAAAGTGGGATCCAGCGGCAAGTTTCCAGCCCACCGCCAGCCGCCCTGGTGGAGTGGCTAAGCCAGCAGGTGGCCGCCGCCAACCGGCGGGATTTGCCAGGGGTGATGGCCGGCTACAGCCCCGACTTCCGCCACCGAGATGGGCTGGACCGGGAAGAGGTGGAAGGTGCCATCCGCAAGCTGTGGAGCTCTCATCCCAAGCTCACCTATTCGGCCCAGATCCTCTCCTGGCGGCAGGTGGGCCCTGAGATTGTTGCCGATATTCTCAGCCAAGTAGAGGGATCCCAATCCTCGGTGCGGGGGGACTTTCAGGTAGAAGCCTCTGCCCTGGTGCGCAATCGCTATCGCCCGGATCCAGCCAATCCCGGACAACTGCTGTTGATTGACCAAGAAGTGCTGCGGGAGGCCAGCACCCTCACCTCTGGATCTGCCCCTCCCACCGTCACCTTGAACCTGCCGGAGGTGGTCAAACCGGGATCCACCTATTCGCTGCAGGCGATTGTGGCAGAGCCTCTCACCCACTCTTTGTTGTTGGGCGCCGTTGCCGAACAACCCGTTGCCGGGGCGGGCTACCCAGAGGTGACCTCGTTTGCTCTCGAACCTCTACAGGCCGGAGGGATCTTCCTACAGGCAGATGCTCCGCAAGAACCCCGTTCTGAGTGGATTTCTGTGATGTTGGTTAACCAAACCGGCATCACGCTGGAGAGTCGGCGTCTTATCGTCAGCGATCGCTTGGCTCTGGAGGGATCCCTGGCCATCCCCACCGTCCCTTAGGAAATCTTCAGGATGATGAGGAATGGCTCTGGGGTAATCTGGACAGGCAGTTGAGCTTGTTAAGATGGGAAACTATGCGCCCCTCAGCTTGTTTGCTTTCTGGTGCTGGCCCTATTTTTGAGCGGTTGCGATAGCGGCGACTCCCTTGGTGCTCCGGTGGTGGATCGCCCCACTCCTGCCAGCAATTGACCGAACAATCCCGAGGGGTCTCGAAAGGTTGGGTCGAGGTGTCTTGAAAGGACCCAACCTCAAGAAACATTGACATCTTTAGACGCCCGTCCATTCCAAGCCCCGCTACAGCTATCTGCAAAACTATCCGCTCTCTCCCACCCCCAAGGCAACAACAGGCGGTCAGGGAAAGAGCGGTCTAGCGGGCCTTCAACTGGAACCTGACTGCCGGGAGGAACTCCAAGCGAGCCAGAACGTGAAGACTCTTCAGCAGACTGAAGGATCTAAGTTCAGACCGTTAGAGAACAGCCCCGGCGCACAGCCGGCTGAACCCAACTTGACGACCCTTACAACTACTACTATCTGGCATCCGCAGGAACCTCCCTTACTAAACGACACCCTGAGACTAGCACAAATCTTTTCTTGTTTTCTCGATCAGGGAGTTCATGCGGTGGTTTGTTGGAGCCGTTTGAGAGCTCCAGGCGCTCTGGGTGACCGTGGGCTTCGGATCCCCTGTCCCACAAGAGGGGTGAGGGATGGACTGCTGAGGATAAGGCAACAGCGTAGGATAGAAGGACGCCCTCTAGTTGGCTCGAGTTGCCGTGGACTACAGCCGTGGACTACAAAAGTACCCTCAACCTGCCCCAAACTCAGTTTCCCATGCGGGCAGAGGCCGCCAAGAGAGAACCCGCCATTCAAGCCTTTTGGCAGGAAGAGCAAATCTACCAGCGCCTTGCCGACCACAATCCTGGGGATCCCTTTGTCCTGCACGATGGACCGCCCTACGCCAATGGCGATATCCACATGGGCACCACCCTCAACAAGATCCTCAAGGACATTGTGAACAAGTACCACATCTTGCAAGGGCGCAAGGTGCGCTACGTGCCCGGCTGGGATTGCCACGGCCTGCCCATCGAACTGAAAGTGTTGCAAAGCCTCACCCCGCAGGAGCGGGAAAACCTCACCCCTCTGCAGCTGCGACAAAAAGCCAAGGAGTACGCCCTGCACTACGTTGATGTGCAGCGGGCCAGTTTTCAGCGCCTGGGGGTATGGGGATCCTGGGATCGGCCCTACCTGACGCTGTCGCCGGAGTACGAAGCCGCACAGATTGAGGTGTTTGGACAAATGGCCCTCAAGGGCTACATCTACCGCGGCCTCAAACCCGTCCACTGGAGCCCCAGCTCCCAGACGGCTCTGGCGGAAGCGGAGCTGGAGTACCCCGACAACCACATCTCCCCCAGCATCTACGTGGCCTTTCCCCTGCAGAGCCTGAGCCCGGCGGCGCAGCCGGTTTTGGAGCCTTTCATGCCGGGCCTGCGGGCAGCCATCTGGACCACCACCCCTTGGACGATCCCGGCCAACCTGGCTCTCTGCTTTAACCCCAAGCTCACCTATGCAGTTGTGGAGTCTCCCCGCTTCGGCCTGCTGTTGATCGCCGCCGATCTGCGGGAGCGGCTGGAGAAGGTTCTGGAGACGCCTCTGGAGATCAAGGCCACCCTGCCGGGATCCGCCCTGGAATACAGTCAAGGACGGCACCCCCTCTTCGACCGCACCAGCCTCTGCGTGCTGGGGGACTATGTCACCACCGAGTCCGGCACCGGCATTGTGCACACAGCTCCGGGGCATGGGGAAGATGACTTCAAAACCGGCCAAAAGTATGGTCTGCCCATTCTCAGCCCTGTGGACGATCAGGGGAGATTTACCGCCGAGGCCGGATCCCAGTTCGTCGGGTTGGATGTGCTCTCCAAGAAGCCGGAGACCAGCGGCAATGCTGCTGTCATCCAGGCTCTGCAGGCTGCGGGGGCTTTGCTCAAGGAAGAGCCCTACAACCACAAATATCCCTACGACTGGCGCACGAAAGAGCCAACGATTTTCCGGGCCACCGAGCAGTGGTTTGCGTCTGTAGCTGGCTTCCGGGAGCTGGCCCTGCAGGCCATTAAAACCGTGAAATGGATCCCGGCCATCGGGGAGAACCGCATCACTGCTATGGTGTCGGAGCGCTCGGATTGGTGTATTTCCCGCCAGCGGGCTTGGGGCGTGCCCATCCCCGTCTTTTACGACGAAGAAACCGGCGAGGTTCTGCTCACCGCCGAGACCCTCGACCACATCAAGGCCATTTTTGCCCAGGAGGGATCCGACGCCTGGTGGCAGCGCCCGGTGGAGGAGTTGCTGCCGGAGAAGTACCGCCACAATGGCCGCACCTACCGCAAAGGGATGGACACCATGGACGTGTGGTTTGACTCCGGCTCTTCCTGGGCGGCAGTGGCCAAGGCGCAGGGGTTGGGCTACCCGGTGGATCTGTATTTGGAAGGCTCCGACCAACACCGAGGCTGGTTCCAATCCAGTTTGCTTACCTCCGTGGCCGTCAACGGCCATGCCCCCTACAAGGCGGTGCTCACCCATGGGTTTGTGCTGGACGAGAAAGGCCAGAAAATGAGCAAGTCCCTGGGCAATGTCATCGATCCGCTGGTGTTAATCAACGGCGGCAAAGATCCCCAGACGGATCCCGCCTACGGGGCGGATGTGCTGCGCCTGTGGGTCTCCAGTGTGGACTACTCCGGGGATGTGCCGCTGGGTAAGACCATTCTTGGGCAAATGGCGGATGTATATCGCAAAATCCGCAACACAGCTCGCTTTTTACTGAGCAACCTCTACGACTTCAATCCAACTCAGGATGCCGTTCCTTTTGAAGCCTTGACGGAGTTGGATCGCTACATTCTGCACCGCCTGCACGAGGTGGGATCCGAGATCGGCGAATCTTTTGCAAGCTATCAGTTCTACCGCTTTTTCCAGGCGATTCAGAACTTCTGTGTGGTGGATCTCTCCAACTTTTACCTGGATATTGGCAAGGATCGCCTCTACATCAGCCATGCCCAAAGTCTACGGCGGCGCCAATGTCAAACGGTGCTCTCCCTGTTGCTGGAGAACTTGGCCAAGGCCATCGCCCCCGTTCTCTCCCACCTGGCCGAAGAGATTTGGAGCCATCTGCCCTATCCCAAGCCCACCCGTTCGGTGTTTGAGGGGGGGTGGATGAAGCTGCCGGAGCACTGGCGGGATCCCCAGTTGGCGGCCATTTGGGAGCAGCTGCGAGAGGTGCGCCAAGAGGTGAACAAGGCTCTGGAGCAAGCCCGTACCGGTCGCGTTAGCGGGACGGAGTCCTTTAAGCCCATCGGCGCTTCCACCGAGGCCAAGGTAATCCTGAAGGTAGCGGATCCCAGCCTATACGCTCTTTTGCAGGAGCGGGCTGCCGAGTTGCGCTACTTGTTCATCACCTCACAGGTGGAACTGGAGAAAACCTCAGGTCAAGGCTTGGAGGTCTCTGTTTTTCCGGCTGACGGCCAAAAGTGCGTGCGCTGCTGGAACTATTCCACCCGTGTGGGGGAATTTGCCGAACATCCAGAGCTGTGTGAGCGTTGTGTAGCCGCTCTGGCCGGGGAGTTTTGAATTCGGGACCCCGTCCCGCTGGCGGGAAGGGATCCCCCTCTTTGAATTGGCTCTTTCTCCGGACAGGTCTTGTCGGCCTTCTTCGGGATCAAGGGGCAGAGCTGCGGGATGGGATCCCCTCGACATGGGTGTGCAACACCTTGCCGCACAGGGTTTTCTCCAGCCAGGGAGTCGCTGGCGATCGGGAGTGGAGAGTGGCAACAGAAACCGTCCAAGGGTGGGTGGGATCAAACAGCACCCAGTCGCTGTGGGGGGTGAGGGTGGGCGGATCTAGGTTTAGGCAGCGGGCCGGGTACAGGCTGAGGGCAGACCACAGTTGCAGCGCTGTCAGGGATCCCGTTGCCACCAAATGGTGCCACAGCAGCGGTAGAGCCAGCTCCAGGCCCATCGCCCCCGGCGGGGCATCGGCAAAGGGCAGGGTTTTCTCTTCGTAGGTGTAGGGGTGGTGATCCGTCGCGATCCCCAGGCTGCCGGAACGGATCCCGGCGATCAGAGCCTCCCGGTCGCCGGCGCTGGGAAGAGGGGGCAGAAGGCGAAGGTGGGGATCGTAGCGATGCTCAAGGACGGCCTCTTCGGACAAGATCAGGTGCATCCAAGTGGTGCTGGCGGTAACCGGCAGTCCTTCGGCTTGGGCCTGTTGGATCAGCTCCAGGCTGCGGGCTTGGCTCAGGCGCATAATATGCACAGGCGGAGGGGAAGGAACGCTCCTGATCACCTCCAAGAGACGGGCCAGAGCGGCAGTTTCGGCACTGGCAGGGATCCCTTTCAGCCCTAGGCGCAGCGCCCAGATCCCTTCGTAGAGGCTACCTTGCCCGGCCAAGGTGGGATCCCAGGCCCAGAGCAGCAGGGGTTTATTCTCCAGCCGCAAATACTCCAGAGCCCGCCGCAGCAGAGCCAGGGAGCGCAGCGGCTGAACCTCTGCAAAACCAACTGCTCCCGCTTGCGCCAGTTCTCCCCAGGGGGTTGGAGTTTCTCCTTGGCCACCCACGCTCAGGGCAGCCCAGGGCAGCCAGCGGGGATCCCCCAATTGGCGGGGGTAGCGGTTCAGGTGTTCCGGGTGATCCAGCACCGGAAATAGGCCGGTTCCAGGAAGGGGGGTGGGCAGAAGCCCCACCTGGGTAAAGCCTCCCGCCAAAGCCGCTGCAGCCAAAGAGGTCAGGGTTTCCCGACTGTGGGCCAGAAAGTGCTCCGCACCGCTTACGCGACCGCTGCCAACCATCTCGCCGCTGTGGGCATACAGATCCAGCAAACCCGGCCCCACTACCCAGCCTGAGCCATCGATGGTGGGGATGTCGGCAGGGATCCCTGCCGGCTCGGTGGCCCGCAGACGACCCTCCTGCAACCACACATCGGTTACTTCATCCCGCTGACGCCAAGGATCCAACAGGCGCACTCCCTGGAGATGCACATTTTGTCCTGTTAGTCGTCCTGTTAGCTCGCGGAGAGGGGATGAGCCCATCTTTACAAAGCTCCAGCGGTGGTGCAGTCCAGGATCTGGCCCGACAGATGGGTGGTGAGGTTCAACACCTTCAAAACCGGGGCACCCTCCTTGCCTTCTGGATAGTCGATCACCGTAATGGCGCCATTCCCCTGCTTGAAGATCCAAAAGGCTTGGGGGGAAAGGTCGAACAACTGACAGATGATCGCCTTGTTGATGGCATCGTGGGCAACAACAACCGCCGTGCCCTGAGGAAACTGGGCTGCGGTGATGGCCAAAAGCTCCTGCCAAGCGGAGCGAGTGCGCTCCCACACCTGGTGAAGGTTTTCCCCATTGGGCATCTGCACACTGGCGGGATCCCGTTGCCAGCGCTCCAGCTCGCCGGGGTATTCGGCTTCGACTTCGCTTTGCAGCTTGCCCTCCCAGTCGCCGTGGCAGATCTCTTGCAAGTCGGGCATTGGGCGCAAAATGAGGTTGCTGTGGTTGCTGCAGATGGCATCGGCTGTGGCCCAAGGGCGCTTCAGGGGGCTGGAGAAGGCCAGTTGCAGAGGTTGAGTGGCCAAAAATTCTGCCACCTTGGCTGCCTGTTCCTCCCCGGTGGCATTGAGGGGGATATCCCGCTGCCCTTGAAAACGGCGCTCTCGGTTCCATTGGGTTTCCCCATGCCGCACCAGCAAGATGCGCATCCCCTGCTTGCGCTTGGGCAGGGCTTGGCCGAGGTGAGCGGTGATGTTCAGAGATTCCAGTTGTGGCGGCCCCTGCAGGCCCTCGGGAAAATTGAGAACGCTGATGGCGCAGTTATCCTGCCCAAGGCGGTGATAGTGGTGTGGCCCCAGGCCGATGGCGGTGCTGACCAGGGCGCGATTGATGCCGCTGTGGCCCACGATGAGGATATTGAGGGTCTGTCTCTGGGAGGGATCCGCTCCATGGTTCCAGGGGCCCGAAGCCGATTGCAGATGGAAAGCCAGCATTTCCCAAAACCCCTGCGCCTGCTGCCAGAGATCCCGCACCGGAAAGCGGCCCTCCAGCTCCAGGGTGTCGGGATGGTGCCGCCACAGGTGGTAATCTTCGGGGTATTTCTCCTGCACCTCGGCAAAGGTCAGCCCTTCCCAGGCTGTCAGGTCGATCTCCCGCAGTTGATCGGTAACGTGCAGAGGGATCCCTTCTCGGTCTTTCAAAAGGATGCGAGCTGTCTCGAGGGCGCGAGACAGGGGGCTGCAATAGGCGCAATCCAACGGGATCCCGGCCAGGGCCTCGGCTACACGCTGCGCCTGCCCTTCTCCAGTGGGGGTGAGCCGGGAGAGATCGGAGCGGCCTTGAATGCGATTTTCCAGGTTGAAGGTGCTCTCACCATGGCGCACGATCAAGATGCGCAGGGCAGGCTGGTCGCGGTAGCGGGACGGAGTCCTTGCCATCGCTTGCATGGACTTACTCATCGCAGTAGCGGGACGGAGTCCTTAGAACACCTTCTAGAGTACCGCCACTGGGCGGCGCTCGCCTTCGTCAATTCACCGATTGGGCTGCCGACTGAGGCGTATTTGGGCTGGTCGCCGCTTGTGATGGGGGCATCTTTGGAGAATGGCCGCGCTGCGTTTCCGCTGGCAGAGCATGACTCTAGTCAATAATAAGCTCAACTATACTGAAAATAATGTATAATATGTTCAGTACGGATTACTACCAGTTGATCTTTCTGTTTACTTTCGAGTCTGCCAACATGGTAGCCAAAGCAAAGCAGAAAATTGGTAGTAAGACGACACGGAAACTGCGCTTTGGGTATTCTACTCAAAGCTTTGCGGGATACCGCCATTCTGGTTGGAAACAAACAGAATGCTATCGCTGCATAGTTGAACAGTGATGTTCAGCAGTGTTCAGCGTAAATGTATCAGGTTTTGGTTGAATGGACGTTGGCGAAGGGGGCCGGCTTGGTGCTCCTTGCCCTTGTTGTGGTGCTGTTGGCGCAGTTTTTCCCTCCACTGCTCCCTCAGGAGAGCCCCCTGCCACCAATAGAATCCGAGAAGACAAAGTGTAGGATCCCTGAAGGCAGATCCCTCTCCCCTAAGCAAGCACTGCTATGGATTCTCCACAAGTGGCCGGGGATCCCGGCTCCCTGACCGAAAGCCCCAACCCGGCTACAGCCGAGATCGACCGTCTCAGCACCTGGGAACTGGTGAAACAGATCAACGCTGAGGATCGGCGGGTGCCGGAAGCGGTGGCTGCTCAAGCAGAGCCGATTGCTCAAGCCATCGATGCCATTGCCCAGCGGATGCGTCACGGCGGGCGGCTGATCTATATCGGGGCAGGAACCTCAGGTCGCCTGGGGGTACTGGATGCGGCTGAGTGCCCACCCACTTTTGGCACTTCCCCCGCACAGGTGGTGGCTTTGATCGCCGGGGGGGAAAAAGCCCTGACCCAGGCGGTAGAGGGTGCAGAGGACGACGCAGAAGCGGCTGCCCGCGCTCTGGAGAGTCTCCACCTCCAAGCTCAAGATAGTGTGGTGGGAATTGCTGCCAGCGGTCGTACCCCCTATGTGCTGGGTGGGATCCAAGCCGCCAGAAGTATTGGGGCGCTCACGATTGGCCTGGCCTGCAATCACCCTTCCCCGCTAACCGAGCAGGTGGATATTGCTATTGCCCCTTTGGTGGGGCCGGAGGTAATCCTCGGATCCACCCGCATGAAAGCCGGCACAGCCCAAAAGCTGGTGTTGAACACGATCTCCACTGGAGTGATGATCCGCTTGGGCAAGACTTATGGCAACCTGATGGTGGATCTCCAGGCCAGCAATGCCAAGCTCAAGCAGCGGGCGGAGCGAATAGTGGCTTTGGCCTGCGATCTGGATCCCGCCGCGGCTGCCCAATTGCTGCAGGCTTGTGATGGAGAGGTCAAAACCGCCATCCTTGTGGCCTTGCTGGGGTGCTCTGCTCAAGAGGCCCGTCAGCACTTGCAACAGGCCCAGGGCAACATTCGCCAGGTGCTTGATTCCGTTCTGGCGCAGCGGCGGTGACAATAGTTGAATGGCTTGTCCATGAGCGTTTGCGGCTACCTCTACACGCCTTCCCATGCTCCTTTGCCGGAACAGGAGTTGGCCTGGCTCCAGGGGCGAGGGGCCGATCCCATCCTGCACGATTGGGGATCCCGAACCTATCTGGAGGAGCTGTTCCGACGCATCACAGCCGGCTGGGTGCAGGAAGTGCTGCTCTTGCGCCTGGCGGATCTGGGGGATCGGGCGGATGAAATCCACGAGCGGCTGCTGCAAATCCAACACTCCGGGATCCGCCTCAGCTTGGTCACCGAATCCGGTCTGCAAACCCCCACCGAGGCTGCCGATTGGATCCCCCTGCTGGCCGAGATCCCCCATCAGTTGCAAAGCCGCCGCCTCTGCTGCAGCCAAGCCCAAAACCGCCTGGCGGGCAAACCCCCCCCTGGCCCTGCCCCCTTTGGCTACCGCCGCGAAGGGGAACGCTACGTGCTGGATCGCCGGCAGGCCAGCATCGTTCAGGATTTTTTCCAGCACTTTCTCCTCTACGGATCCCTGCGGCAGGCGGTGCGCTTCTTGGAGGAAAAACACCACAAGCGGATTTCTGTGGCCACCGGACGCAACTGGCTGCTCAACCCGGTATACCGCGGGGATCTGGCCTATGCCGACGGCACCACCCTGCGGGACACTCACCCGGCCCTTCTCAGCCGCACGGAAGCCGCCCAGATCGATCGCTGGCTCAAACGCAACCAAGGGATCCCTCGCCGCAGCGCCAGTGCTCCCCGCGCTTTGGCCGGCCTGGTTCATTGCTGCGCTTGTGGCAGCCTTCTGCGCATTGTGCAAACCACCCCTCGCAAGGGGAAAAAGAACGGATCCCCCTACCTCTATCTGCGCTGCCAAACCTGTCGCTACAGCCTCCCCTACACCGAAGTCCTGCAGGAGGTGATCCGGCAGGTGTGCGAACAACTGCCCCAACGCGCCCAGACGCTGGATCGACAAGCCCTCACCCAAGTCCGCCAAGAGCTGCAAGCCCAAATCCAGGCCAACGCCGAGCGGCTGCGGCAATTGGAAGAGCTGCAGCAATCTGGACTAATGGACGAGGCCTCCCTGGCCCAGCGTCGCTACCAGTTGCGAGCAGAGACGGCCCGCTTGGCCCAAAAGCTGGAGCAACTCCCCCCCGCCAACCTCACCCAGACCATCCAAACCCTCTCCATCCCGCCCTTCTGGCAAGACCTCAGCGAGACCGAACGGCGTGCCTACCTGCGGGAATTCCTGCGCAGGATCGAGGTGGATTCTGCAGGAGCGGTGCGAGTTACTTTTGCCTTCGATCCCTGAGAGCGAAGGGTTCCCCCCACCTTCCCCCCAGAATTGAGACCATTCTTGATTCTTTCTCAGCCCAGACCTGCCTCAGCGCCAAGCCAAGAGGACGGGATCAGCGCCATGGCATAGCTGAATCCTTCCCGATTTGGGTGAATTGTCATCTGGAATTGTTTTCTTTTGATCACTGATGAAAGTATATCTAAAACTAAAATCGGGAAAAACATCAAAAATCGACTTGAGAAGCCCTGGGAACTTTCTTAGGACCATTTGCAAGATCTGGGAACTTCTAGCTTTTTGAGGGATCCACCTTTATCCTTCGCAACAGTTCTCAGGGGGCGGGTTGGCTGCCGATAATGTCCTTTGTCCGCCCCATGGAGGAACGCGCTGTGAAGTTGGCAGTTTACGGAAAAGGTGGGATCGGCAAATCCACCACCAGTTGCAACATCTCGGTGGCCTTGGCCAGGCGGGGCAAAAAGGTCTTGCAGATTGGCTGTGATCCCAAGCACGATAGCACCTTCACCCTGACCGGCTTTCTCATCCCCACCATCATCGACACTCTGGAAGCCAAGGGCTATCACCACGAAGACATCTACCCAGAAGATGTGATCTACCGCGGCTACGGCGGCGTGGACTGCGTGGAAGCGGGTGGGCCCCCGGCAGGGGCCGGCTGTGGCGGCTATGTGGTGGGGGAAACCGTCAAACTCCTGAAGGAGCTGAACGCCTTCGATGAGTACGATGTCATCCTCTTCGATGTGCTGGGGGATGTGGTGTGCGGCGGTTTTGCGGCTCCCCTCAACTACGCCGACTACTGCCTGATCGTAACCGACAACGGCTTTGATGCCCTGTTTGCCGCCAATCGGATTGCTGCCTCGGTGCGAGAAAAGGCCAAAACCCGCAAGCTGCGGTTGGCCGGGCTGATCGGCAATCGCACCAGTAAGCGGGATCTGATTGACAAATACGTCTCGGCAGTTCCCATGCCGGTTATCGAGGTGCTTCCCCTCATTGAAGATATTCGCGTCTCGCGGGTCAAGGGCAAAACCCTCTTCGAGATGGCGGAAACCGATCCCAGCCTGGAGCCTGTCTGCCAGTACTACCTGAACATCGCCGATGAGCTGCTGGCCCGTCCGGAAGGGATCGTGCCCCAACCTGCCGAGGATCGGGAGCTGTTTGCTTTGCTCTCCGACTTTTACAACACTCCAGCCCGCCAACTGGCCTTGGTGTAAGGGATCCCCTGCCAGTGGGGGCAGTGTGTCCAAAGATGAAGCCAATGTTTCGGAAGACTGTCGCAAACCTTATCAATTTGTTGTCCGATCCGCTTTCCCCCCCAAGATGGATCCTGTAGGGATCCCGCTTTGGGAAGGAAATGGCACAGGAGTTGGATATGCAAGGACAAGAGCAACCCACCGTCGTGATTACCGGAGCTTCCTCGGGTGTTGGCCTGTACTCAGCTTTGGCCTTGGCCAAGCGCGGCTGGCACGTGGTGATGGCCTGTCGGGATCTGGACAAAGCCTACCGGGTGGCCCAACAAGTGGGGATCCCCCAGGGCAGCTATACCCTGATGCAGATCGATCTGGCCAGCTTGGCCAGCGTGCGGCGGTTTGTCGAGCAGTTCCGCAACTGGGGCCGTTCCTTGGACGCCTTGGTCTGCAATGCCGCCATCTACATGCCCCTGCTCAAGCAGCCCCTGCGCAGCCCGGAAGGATATGAGCTGACCATGGCCACCAACCATCTGGGGCATTTCTTGCTCTGCCATTTGATGTTGGAGGATCTGAAACGCTCCACCTATCCGGATCGGCGGCTGGTGATCTTGGGCACGGTTACCCACAATCCCAAGGAGCTGGGGGGTAAGATCCCACCCCAACCCCACCTGGGGGATCTGCGGGGGTTTGCCCAGGGCTTCAAGGATCCCATCAGCATGGCGGACGGCGGCAAATTCGATCCGGTGAAAGCCTACAAAGACAGCAAAGTCTGCAATATCCTCACCATGCGCGAGCTACACCGCCGCTTCCATGAGAGCACAGGCATCACGTTCCTCTCTCTCTATCCGGGGTGTGTAGCCACCACGGCTCTGTTCCGCCATCACTATCCCCTGTTTCAGAAACTTTTCCCCTGGTTCCAAAAAAACATCACGGGCGGATTTGTTTCTCAGGAATTGGCCGGAGAGCGGGTGGCCCAAGTGGTGGCCGATCCCGAGTTTCGTCGGTCGGGGTTCTACTGGAGCTGGGGCAACCGGCAACGCAAGAATGCCAAGCCCTTTAACCAAGAAGTCTCTGACGAGGCGGCAGACGATGCCAAGGCCAAATTGCTTTGGGATCTCAGCGAAAAATTGGTGGGTGTGCCCCAGTTGGTAGCCCTCTAGTTGGCAACGTTCCCTTCTTTTATGTTTTTAGGAGACGAGCATGAATGCTGCTTTGGATAGTGCCAATGCCCTTAACTTTCAGTGCGAAACCGGCAACTACCATACCTTTTGCCCGATTAGTTGTGTAGCTTGGCTTTATCAAAAAATTGAAGACAGCTTCTTTTTGGTCATCGGCACCAAAACCTGTGGCTACTTTCTGCAAAACGCCATGGGGGTGATGATCTTTGCCGAGCCCCGCTATGCCATGGCGGAGCTGGAAGAGGGGGATATTAGCGCCAAGCTCAACGACTATGAGGAGCTGAAGCGGCTGTGCCTGCAAATTCAACGAGATCGCAATCCCAGCGTGATTGTTTGGATCGGCACCTGCACCACCGAGATCATCAAAATGGATCTGGAGGGCCTAGCCCAGAAGCTGGAAGGGGAGATCGGGATCCCGATTGTGGTGGCCCGGGCCAATGGCCTCGACTACGCCTTTACCCAAGGGGAAGATACGGTTTTGGCCTCGATGGCTCAGCGCTGCCCAGAGCAGGTGCGGGCAGAGGAGCAGGAAACCCGCGGGGGTCTCCAGGCGCTTTTTTACGGGCTCCGCTCCGGAACAAAGAAAGAGGAGGAAGGCTTCCACAAGCATCCCCCCTTGGTGATCTTCGGCTCGGTGCCCGATCCGGTGGTTACCCAACTCACCCTGGAGCTGAAGAAACACGGGATCCGCGTCTCCGGCTGGTTGCCGGCCAAACGCTATGGAGAGCTGCCGGCCATCGAGCCGGGCACCTACGTGGTGGGGGTGAATCCTTTCCTCAGCCGCACGGCCACCACGCTGGTACGCCGCAAAAAGGCTAAGCTCATCACCGCTCCTTTTCCCATCGGGCCGGATGGCACCCGCGCCTGGATAGAAGCCATTGCCCGCGAATTGGGGATCCCGACGCCAGGCTTGGCAGAGCGGGAAGCGGAAGTGTGGAACCATCCCCAAGTTCGGGATTATCTGGAGCTGCTGCGGGGCAAAAGCGTTTTCTTCATGGGCGATAACCTGCTGGAGATCTCGCTGGCCCGTTTCCTGGTGCGCTGTGGCATGACGGTGCAGGAAATCGGGATCCCTTACATGGACAAACGCTACCAAGCGGCTGAGCTGGCCCTCTTGGAGCGCACCTGCGAAGAGATGGGAGTGCCCAAGCCCACCATCGTAGAAAAGCCGGATAACTACAACCAAATCCAGCGCATCAAGGCCCTGCAGCCGGATCTGGTGATCACAGGTATGGCCCACGCCAACCCCCTAGAGGCACGGGGGATAACCACCAAGTGGTCGGTGGAGTTCACCTTCGCCCAGATCCACGGCTTCGGCAACACCCAGGCTCTGCTGGAGCTGGTGACCCGACCGCTGCGGCGCAATGCTGCCCTCAAAGGCTTGGGTTGGGAGCGGCTGGTGCGAGAAGAAGCCCCTGTCTAATTCTCCGGCTCCTCATTGTCAAACAGTAGACCGTCTAGGTGATCTGGCAGTTGCTGCCGGTCGATCCAGACCATGCCCGCCAGAATAGCTTCGGCCTCGTTTTGAAAGTAGCCGTAGGCTTTGGTGCCAATCTCCGACTCGCAAGAGCCATCTTGCTGGAGCAGCCGGCAGCGAAAGATAAACCCCTTCTCTGTAGCTTGGGTGGTGATGCTGATACATTTACGCTGAACACTGCTGAACATCACTGTTCAACTATGCAGCGATAGCATTCTGTTTGTTTCCATTCGCGTCAGCGGGACGGAGTCCGAACAGAATGGCGGTATCCCGCAAAGCTTTGAGTAGAATACCCAAAGCGCAGTTTCCGTGTCGTCTTACTACCAATTTTCTGCTTTGCTTTGGCTACCATGTTGGCAGACTCGAAAGTAAACAGAAAGATCAACTGGTAGTAATCCGTACTGAACATATTATACATTATTTTCAGTATAGTTGAGCTTATTATTGACTAGAGTCATGCTCCAGTTGCGGTGGATGTGCTCGGCCATAGCAGGGATCCCGGCTCGCGAGGGGGTAATTGTCAACTCAGAGGGTGCTCAACACCTCTCGCGCGGCGGCTAGGGTTTTCTCCACATCGGCCTCTGTGTGGGCCAGGGAGGTGAAGCCGGCCTCAAATTGCGAGGGCGCCAGATAGACTCCCCGCTCCAACATGCCGCGATGGAAGGGGGCAAATTTCTGCAGATCGGAAGTCTTGGCCTCTTCGTAGTTGCGCACTGGGCCGGCAGTAAAAAAGAAGCCAAACATGCCGGGCAGATAGCCCCCGCACATCTCATGCCCCGTTTCCCGCGCGATCTGCAATAGCCCTGTCGCCAACTTCTCGGTAATCCGCTCCAGATACTCGTAGGTGCCCGGGCGGCGCAAAATGTCCAGTGTCTGGATCCCTGCTGTCATGGCCAGGGGGTTGCCGGAAAGGGTGCCCGCCTGATACATCGGCCCCGCTGGAGCCACCATCTCCATAATTTCTCGCCGACCGCCGTAGGCCCCCACCGGCAGGCCGCCGCCGATGACCTTGCCCAGGGTCGTTAAATCGGGGATGACCCCAAACTTGGCCTGTACACCGCCATAGCTGATGCGAAAGCCGGTCATCACCTCGTCAAATACCAGCAGGGCCCCGTACTTTTGGGTGAGATCTCGCAAGCCTTCCAAGAAGCCCGGCTGGGGGGGAATAAAGCCGGCATTGCCCACCACCGGCTCTAGGATGACTCCGGCAATGGAGTCGGGGTGCTGTTCAAACAGGGCCTTGACTGCCTCCAGGTCGTTGTAGGGAGCCGTCAGCGTAGCGCTGGTAGCTGCCTTGGGCACCCCCGGCGAGTCTGGCAAGCCCAGCGTGGCCACCCCCGAACCGGCTTTCACCAAAAACATATCCGCATGGCCGTGGTAGCAGCCCTCAAACTTGATCACCTTTTCCCGACCGGTATAGGCCCGCATCAGGCGCAGCGCCGCCATGCAAGCTTCGGTGCCGGAATTGACAAAGCGCACCATCTCCACACTGGGCACCGCCTCAATGACCCGCTCCGCCAGTTCATTTTCCAGAACGCATGGGGCGCCGAAGCTGGTGCCTTTCTCCAAAGCTCGGTGCAGAGCCTCAATGACCTCGGGGTGGGCATGGCCGACAATGGCAGGCCCCCAACTGCCGATGTAGTCGATGTATTGGTTGCCGTCCACATCCCAGGCGTAGGCCCCTGAGACACGGTCGAACACGACGGGATCCCCGCCCACCGACTTGAAGGCGCGCACCGGAGAACTCACTCCCCCCGGCATGAGGCTTTGTGCCCGGGCAAAAATCTGTTTGGAGCGGGCGGTGTTAAACGAAGTGGAGTGGAGAGTGCTGGTCATAGAGCAGGAGCTTTCAACGCATTACCAAGGCTAGCAAGCAAGGGAGCTTTCTGGTGAGCCCTTTTACCGACCATGAAACTACAAACCCATTCCCGCCAGCGTGTCGATCACCTGCTCCAGGATCAGGGTAAGGTTGGGATGCGAGGTCTCGAACAGGCCCAGCGCCTCTCCGATGCGATCCCTGGGGCCTTGGCTCGGTTTGCTCTCGGTCGGGGATCCCAGCTCGGCCAGCACCGCTTCCACTTCCTGGCGAATGGTGGCAATGTGCTGCCGCTGCTTTTCGTCCAGGCCAGGGGTTTTTTGCAGCTCAACATCCAGATCGTGCAGCAGTTGTCGCAGTTTCGATTCGGCCATTCTGTAAAGAGACCTTAACGACTTGAGAACCGATTGAGTTTTGACCACCCTGCCTCAATCATACGGTCTGATGGGTTGAAGCAGGGATCTCTTTGTCCAAGGTCTGAGGGCGGGTGAGGCGACGAAGGTGAACTTTGACCGCCGGGGATCCCAGCATTGGAGCAACTCCCATAGGATGGGCAGTAGCCTTGCTGTCTAACCCCATGTCTGAGCTGGCATTGGCCCTAGTAGGGGCGGCGGTTGCTGTTGCCCTTTTCATGGGAATTTTCGTCTGGGAACAAAGACGCAGCCAAGAATTGCTGCAGCGGTGGGCGGCAAAGCAGGGCTACTCCCTGTTGAGCCAGGAGGCACGGTACTGGCGGCTGGGGCCTTTTTCCGGGAGCACTTCCAAGTATCAACGGGTATTCCGTGTGCGGATACGGGATCCGTGGGGGCAAGAACGCACCGGCTGGGTGAGGTTAGGGAACTGGTGGCTGGGGCTTTTGTCGGATCAGGTAGAGGAGCGGTGGGAGTAGGCTAGGGTTGAACCATGGAAAGGGAAAGCGATGAACGGGATCAGGGGTTGGAAAGGGCTGAAGGGGGTGGCGTGGCTGGGCCTGGTACTGGCGGTGGCCCTGTTGGGTTGGAACATAATCGCCGGAGGTGGAGCGATGGCCAGTCCTGGTGAGGGATCCCGAATGTTGACGGTTACAGGGCAGGGATCGGTCTCGGTGGAGAACTCCATTGCCCTCATTCGCTTGGGGGTGGTGATCCAGGGGGAGACGGCGCAATCGGTACAACAACAGGTGGCAGAACGCTCAGAGCGGCTGGTCAATCGCCTCAAGGAGCTGCAAGTAGGCGCTCTACAAACCACCGGCATTTCCCTCTACCCGCAATACGACTATCGGGATGGCCAACCTCGCCTAACGGGTGTACAGGGGCAAAACAGTCTGCAATTCGAGGTGCCTGTGGCCAGAGCTGGGCAAGTGCTGGACGAAGCTGTGGCCGCCGGAGCCACCCAGGTGGAATCGGTCAGTTTCCGGGCCGATGAAGCCACCCTGTTGGAGGCGCGCAGCCGAGCCCTAACCCAAGCCGTGCAAGATGCCCAACGTCAAGCCCAGGATGTGCTGGGGGCCTTGAACCTGAGCATCCGTTCCGTCGAGCGCATCCAGATTCAGAGCGATGGCTACATGATCCCGCCGCCGATCCCCTTTGCCCGCGCCGACTATGCCCGTCTAGAAACAGCATCCACACCGGTGGAGGGGGGACAGCAAACCGTGCGCGCCCAAGTCACCCTCGAGCTCCGTTACTAAGCCTCTGCTCTGTTGCTGGAATGATTCACAAATGTTCACCGCATGGATTTCAGCTCTCCCGCCAAAAGATTCCTACTCAGGGCAAGCCTTGGACAGCAACAGACACCGGCTCCGCAATGATCTGTCAATAATCCAATTACTTGGTTATGGTCATTCCAAACTAGATTGAGACACTCCCCAGGCGTTCCGCACTGCTGCCCAAGCGCTCCGCGCTGCTTCTGGAAACCACCCTCACATCCAACCCCTCCCCCAGAAGGAGTCAGCCCTCACCCCCAACCCCTCTCCCTCTGGGAGAGGGGAGTTGGGAAGCGATGCAACAGAAATGTTTCATTCCTGTTTATTTAAATGACTATAATTTAACCAACTCGGCAAAGTTGAAGCGGCTGCTGTTTGCTACCGCATTAGAATAACGATGGAAAGTTGCGGGTAGTTTGCTTTCCCGGATTTTCTCGCCATCCTGCCTCAGTTTGTCTATGGATCCCAGACCGGAGAGCGCTAGTGCAGCTCCTGCGCCTGAGAAGGCGAAACTCGTCTCTGGCAGAAGTCAAGACGGCAGTCTGCAAGCCCGTGTACTGATTGTGGATGATAGCTACATGGTGGCAGAGATGCTGTCCAACTTTTTGGGCAAGCAGGGCTGCAGTATTTCTTATGCTTTGGATGGCCTCTCCGCGCTGGAGCAAATTCGCCGCCAACCCCCAGATCTGATCATTGCCGATTGGGTCATGCCCTCCCTGAACGGCCTAGACCTGTGCCGTCAACTGCGGCAACTGCCGGAATATGCTTGGGTGTACTACATCATTATGACTGCCCGCGAGGGCAACGATAGCATGGAGCGGGCTTTGGAGGCAGGCGCCGATGAGTTTCTCTCCAAACCCTTTCAGGCTGCAGAGCTGCTGACGCGGGTGCGGGCAGGGCTGCGCATTGTAGAAAGTCGCCGCCAGCAATATCTGCTCAAAACCGGGCAAAAATCTCCTCCCTCTCCCCCCAAGTCGATTGGTTTGGAGGTGGGTAGCCGTCAAGATTTGGTGGCTCGTTTGCCGCTGCGGGTGGCCCAGGCCCGTGCCCAATCGGAACCCCTCAGCTTGTTTGTGCTGCGCTTGGCCAACCTCGGTTCTCTGGCACAAGGGCTGGATGCTGACGGTCGGGCTGATCTGCTCAAACTGTTTAGGGAGCGTTTGGCCAATAACCTGCGCGATGGAGACGACCTGTTTTGCTACGACGAGGGGCAGTTTATCATTCTGCTGCCGGGGAGCACCTTGGCTGCTGCGCAAATGGCTGCCGAACGCTGCTGTCAGCGGATGATTCAGGATCCCTTTGTGGTGAATGGGCGGGCGCTGCCGGTACAGCTCCAGTTTGGAGCGGCCAGCCTCATGGACAGCGATGATCCCAAGGGGGTGGCTCTGTTGCGTCGGGCTGCCCAGGCTATGCGAGATAGCAGGAATGTGCACAGCTCGGTGGTGACTGCTCCCCATCCCATCCCAGTTTCCGACCGCGTCAGCGGAACGGAGTCCTCAGAGCTGCTGAAACGCCTGCAGCGTCTGGAAAAAGAAAACGCCGAACTGCGCCGAGAGCTGGAGACTCGCCTTAGGCAGATTGAGGATCTCCGCCAACACCATCAAGAGCTGAGTCGAAAGATGCAGGCTCCTGCACCGGAGTCAACCACAGCGGGATCCCTGGCCCATAGACCCTTCCGCTTGCGGCGGCGAAAACTCCGGCAGCTTTGTCTGAAGCGTCAACTGAGCCGTAGAAGACCGCGCCTGGCCTTGGGGCGGCTGAGCAGGTAGTGATGGGCTGAGCGAACGGGAGAGACGGAAGGGAGGTGCAAAAGGCTATGATGGGCATTCTTCAGGGTCAAGTGGCCGGATCTGGGATCTGGAGACCAGCAGGAAGATGGTTCCTAAACAACATTGAGCTCATCTTGACGGCGGTAGGAATAGGGGTGATTCTGCTAAGTGGTTTTGTGGCCAGCCGCAGCGCTTTTAAGGACTCGGTCCCGCTGACGCGAACGGTGGAGATGGCAACGGCGGTCAGCGCCACTTTGGTAGGGGTCGTCCACGGGATCCTCTTTTGGCTGTTGCGACGGCGACAAAGATGGGTAAGGCAGGAGGCAATCCGACAGATTCGGGAAATGCTGGAAGATTTGGGCAAAAACCGCCTGCAAACCATCAAGATGAGCTTGTACATGGTGCAGGCGCGTCAACCGGAACAGGAAGAGCGAACCCGAAAAAGCTTTGACCGCGTTTACCAGATCCTGGCGGAGATGAGCACCTTGATCGACCACATTTCGGAAGAATCGTTGGCCGACTGGCGCCATCGCTACCGGCAGACTCTGCAGCGGGTTGAGTCGGAGTCTCAGTAGTTTTTAAATCGTCTTTAAATCTTGAGTGGCTTAAGGGATCCCTTGAGGAGTTGGCTGAGCCGGTGGACGGTCGGATTTCGGGAAGCACCCAATTGCTTGGTCTGGTTGGGGATCCGGTGGCCCACAGCTTATCCCCGGCCATGCACAATGCTGCTTTGGCAGCTATGGGGGAAAACTATTGCTATGTGCCGTTTCCGGTGGCTCCAAAACACTTGGCGGCGGCGGTGGCAGGGCTGGCGGCCATCGGGGTGCGGGGGTTTAATGTGACGATTCCTCACAAACAGGCCATTCTCCCTTTGCTCGATCAGATTGAATCGCGGGCAGCAGCAGTGGGGGCGGTGAATACGGTTTACCCCTTGCCAGAGGGCGGGTGGGCGGGCACCAATACCGATATCGATGGCTTTGTCCAGCCTTTGCTGGACCTGGAAAAAGGGATCCCTACTCTCATTCTGGGATCCGGGGGGGCAGCGCGGGCGGCCATCCAAGGCTGTTTGGAGTTGGGGCTGGGGCCGGTGCGGGTGGCGGGGCGATCCCCCAACTCATTGCTGGCCTTGCAACAGACCTGGCCTCAGGTGGAGACGGTGAACTGGGCGGAGTTGAATTGCTATCTACCTCAGACGCGGCTTTTGGTCAACACCACCCCCGTGGGCATGCACAAGCCGGGATCCCCTGGCGGTCAGGAGCTCTCTCCCCTGAGCCGGGAGCAACTGGGCCTGCTGTCTCCAGGTGCCATCGTCTACGACCTGATCTATGTGCCGGATCCCACTCCTCTGCTGCGGATGGCCGCCGAGTTGGGCTATACCCCCATCAGTGGGCTGGAGATGCTGGTTCACCAGGGGGCCAAGGCTCTATCGCTTTGGCTGGGAGGCAAGCCTGTGCCGGTGGAGGTGATGCGGCAGGCAGCTCAACACCAGTTGGCCCAGGTTTAGGGTCACTCCAGGCCAGTTGGAAGCCCTCTCTCAAGGTGTAATGAGATAACAACAACTACCGGGCTAGCAATCCAAGGTTGTTTCCCGCTCCCAGGGCGTGATCTGACGGTTGTATTCCTGCCACTGTTGGCGTTTGAGCTTGAGGTAGGCATTCACAAAGGGATCCCCCAGCCTGCTACGGAACAGGGTACTTTGGTCTAAATGGTTGAGGGCTTCGACCAAAGAGCCGGGCAACGTTTGGGCATTGGGGAGGGGATCGGTGTAGGCGTTGTTGTCACAGCGGGGGCCAGGATCCCGTTGGTGTTGGATCCCGTCCAGGCCGGCGGCAATGAGACCGGCAGCCAAAAGGTAGGGATTGGCAGCAGCATCGGCCAAACGCAGTTCAAACCGCCCGGCATCCGGGATCCGAATGGCGTGGGTGCGATTATTGCCGCTGTAGCTGATCGTATTGGGAGACCAGGTGGCTCCAGAGAGGGTGACAGGGGCATTGAGGCGACGATAAGAATTGACCGTCGGGTTGGTGAGGGCACACAAAGCAGGCGCATGGTGCAGCACCCCGCCGATGAAGTGATAGGCCAGTTGAGAAAGCCCCAATTCCCCTTGGGGATCGGCGAATAGGTTTTGCTCCCCCTGCCAAAGAGAAATATGGGTGTGGCAGCCGTTGCCCGTCAGATGGGCAAAGGGTTTGGGCATGAAGGTAGCTCGATAGCCATGCTTTTCGGCAATGCTTTTCACCATGTATTTGAAAAAGGCGTGGCGATCAGCCGTAACTAGGGCATCGTCAAACCGCCAGTTCATTTCAAATTGGCCGTTGGCATCTTCGTGATCGTTTTGATAGGGATCCCAGCCCAGCTTCTGCATGCCATCGCAGATGTCCCGGATCACCGAGAAACGCCGCATCAAACTTTGCTGGTCATAGCAGGGCTTGGCCTGCCGGTCGCGCTCATCGGAAATGGCCCACTCTTCGGGCGACAGAAGCATGAACTCGCATTCGATCCCCGTCTTGACTTGAAAGCCCATGGCTTCTGCTTGGGACAACACCTTCTTCAATACCCAGCGGGGGGTTTGTGGCAAGGGATCCCCGTTGACCTGAATTAGATCGGCAGGCATCCAGGCCACTTCCGGCTGCCAGGGCAGTTGAAACAGGCGCTCGCGCTCCGGCTGGGCAAACACATCGGGATCCGCTGGAGTCAAGTCCAACCAGGCAGCAAACCCGGCAAATCCAGCCTGACCCTCTGCCATGAAGTCGATAACTGAAGCAGGCACCAGCTTGGCCCGTTGGATCCCAAGCAGGTCGGTAAAAGAGAGCAGAAAGTAGCCGATCCCTTGGGCGCGGGCAATTTCAGAAAGCGGCTGTGTCATGTACCCAAGCTAGGTCTTGGCCTCAGGTAGAGGTGTGTCTTTCCGCACAAAAATAGATCTTTAATAGATCTTTATCAAAAGAAACGGCCAGGAAGACAAACACCGCCATTTGTATTCGCCCAGGGTTGCGCAGCAATGGGAAAATTCTCCCCTGGCCAACAATTACCCGTTGATGTTCCTTCCCGCTTTTGAGTCAGCCCAGATGGTTGCCAAGGCGGGGTGGAAGTTGAATGCCAAGAGGGCCAGCAAGCCATCGTTTCGAGCAGTACCTCTGGGCATGAAGGCCGGGGCGTCTGCGCCGTGGCTCCCTCAGTGAAAGTGAATTAGGATGGGAAAGCGTGGTTTTGCCGTGTCGGCCCGCTTATTCTTCTCTTGGGTAGGTCTGGAGCAGCGCAGATGGCAGTTTACGAGGGCAATTTTGTTCAGACGGAGGATCTGCGTCTGGCCATTGTCATCGGTCGGTTTAACGACCTAATCACCGGCAAATTGTTGGAAGGGTGCCAGGACGCGCTGAAGCGGCATGGTGTGGATGTCGGCCCGGAGAGCAAGCAGGTGGACTACTACTGGGTGCCGGGCAGTTTTGAGGTGCCTTTGCTGGCCCACCAACTGGCCCAATCTCGCCGTTATGATGCCATTATCTGCCTGGGGGCAGTGATTCGCGGGCAAACTCCCCACTTCGACTATGTGGCGGCGGAGGTCTCCAAAGGCATTGCGGCGGCAGGATTTCGTACCGGCGTGCCGGTCATTTTCGGGATCCTCACCGCCGATACCCTGCAGCAGGCTCTGGAGCGGGCCGGGGTCAAGAGCAACAAAGGTTGGGAATACGCCATGAGTGCCCTGGAGATGGCGACGCTGATGCGCCAAGTTGCCCCCGTGCTCCAAGGCAGCTACGGCCACAGCGGCAACGGGGCCGGATCCCGTCCGTCTCTGCCCGGTGGAGCGGAAGCCCTGCAGTCTACCCTGGACAGCGCTGCCTATTGAGGGCGGGTGAGCCGAGTCAGCACTTCGTTGGAGCGCTGCACAAAGGCCCGCGCGGCTGCTGGATCAAAGCTTTTCTGGGTAATCAAAGCCAAATCGTAGATGTGATTGCAGATGAGGTGAACCAAGTCGGGATCCCGCCCCCGATCGGCAAGAGATTGCAGGTTTTGGATGAGGGGATGGGCCGTGTTCAGAACCAGGGTGTGCTCTTCCAGAAACTCCAGCGGCTTTTGCTGGATGACGGCGTTGAGCTCCTGCAGGCGCCGCAGCGTCTCCGGTAGCAAGATCATGGCCGGAACCGACTCCGATTTAAGGGCTTCTGCTTGGATCTGCAACTTGTCTTTGCCCAGGGCCTGCCGAAAGAGATCGACCAACTTTTGGCTGCGGGTTTTTTGCGTGACCGGATCCACAATTTCGGCGGCTTTGTCTTTATCCACCAGCGTTTCATCCAGCTCAGAGTCCACCCGCTTAAATTGGATCCCTTCTTCTTTGTATTCCCGCTCCAAAAAGCTGCTGAAGTGGCTGTCGATCCAGCTATCCAGCATGATCACTTCCAGTCCTTGAGAGCGGTGGAGATCGATGTAGGCACTCTGGGCAGCCTCATCGGTGGCGTAGTAAACTCGCTTGTTTTGCCTATCGCGGGTGCGCTCTAGGTATGCTTTCAGGGTCACATATTCGGGTTTATCGGCAGGGGATCCGGCCACTCGGAAAATGAGAATATCCTTAATCTGGGCAAAGAACTTGTCGTTGTTCATCGCCCCAAACTTCATAAAGAGGCTGATGTCGGGCCAGACCTTGACGTATTTTTCGTAATCTTCCCTGTATAGTTCATTGAGACGATCCGCCACCTTTTTGGCAACGTGATCCCCAATGCGTCTTACGGTGCGGTCATTTTGCAAGAAGCTGCGAGAGACGTTGAGGGGAATATCCGGACTGTCGATGGCCCCCCGCAGAGGTAGGAGGAACTTGGGGATAACTTCCTCACAGTTATCTTGGACAAAGACTTGATTGCAGAACAGCTTGACTTGACCCTTGGTGGGATCAATATCTGGGCGCAACTTGGGAAAATAGAGGATCCCTTGCACGATGAAGGGATAGTCGGTGTTGATGTGCACCCAGAAATGGGGATCCTCTTGAAAGGGATAGAGGTAGCGATAAAACTCTAGGTAATCCTCATCTTTGAGTTCGGAAGGTGAAGTTCTCCACAGGGGCTTTTGCTTGTTGATCACTTCCCCGTTTAACTTGATGGGAACGGGGATGAAATCGCAGTATTTACGAACCAATTCCCGAATGCGGCTTGGCTCCAGGTATTCTTCGTTTTCGGGGGTGATGTGAAGGGTAACGGTGGTGCCGATGCTGGAGCGCTCAGAATCGGAGAGGGTAAAAGTAGTGGTGCCGTCACAAGCCCACTTCACCGGCGTGCTGCCGGGCCGATAGGAGAGGGTGTCGATCTCCACCCGCTGCGACACCATAAAAGAGGAGTAGAATCCTAGACCAAAGTGGCCAATGATTGCTTGCTCTGCGTCTTTGCCCTTGTACTTTTGAATGAACTCTTCAGCGCTGGAAAAAGCCACCTGGTTGATGTATTTTTTCACTTCCTCGGCAGTCATGCCAATGCCGTTATCGGCCACCGCTAAGGTCTTGGCCTCCTTGTTGAGGGCAATCGTAATCTCCGGCTCTGGGAGATCTGCCACTTCGCCGGCAAGGCTGGCCATCTTCAGCTTGGTGATGGCATCAGCAGCATTGGAGATCAGCTCCCGCAAGAAGATCTCTCGATCCGAGTAGAGAGACTGCTTGATGATGGGAAAGATGTTCTCGGTGTGGATGGTGATGGATCCCTGTTCCAGCACGGTCATAGGTGGCTCAGCACTCAAACAAGCTCAGTGCTAATCTACAGAGACCGAAAAGTCCCCGACAAGCAGGCTCTTTTTCGGAAATCCGCACTCGCAACCGAACCGGCTCTCTAGAGCTGAGCTGCTCCGGGCGGAGCTTGGGCTTGGCCGTTCCCATCAGTGGTGCGGAGCGCTTCATCCAAAGCAAGTTGTTGGGCCCAATCCTGGCCGATCCGAATGGTGACGTCGGAGTTGAGAACGCCAGTAGATTCTACCCGCACTTCTCCCAGGCCAATGGCGGCGCGGATCTGTTTAGCCCCCTCCCGATCCCCGCTCTGGGCGAGGATCTCCGTTTGCTGCAGCACCTGAGTGCTGTCTTCCACGGCAAAAGCATGGACGTATCCTTGCCTCACCAATTCTTGCACCATACGGCGGGCCATCCCCGGCTCTCCGGTTGCGTTTTGCACGGCTATGCGCAGGCGGTGTGGAGGAATGCGGGCTACCTCTGCCTCCAGGCCAAAGTGGGAGACGGCCACCCGTCGGATCCCGGCTGGATCCGGCAGCCAGTAGCTGGTGGAGAATTCTCCCGGCTGGCTGAAGCGGCCCGGCAACAGCACCAGGTCGATGCGATCGCCCCCAGAGGTGAGGACAAACTTGGCCAAGCTCAGAACCTCTTCCCAGGTGAGGTTGGTATCGAGGTTGGTGCGGATAACCTGCAAAATCTTTGGGATCCGCGGCCAGACAGCAGGGGAGAGCAGTTCCCGGCTCAGGGCCCGCAGCAATTCCTGTTGCCGTTGCACCCGACCGATATCCCCCAATCCCAGGTGATCGCGGCGAAAGCGGGCAAAGTGGTGGGCTTGTTCCCCGTTGAGGCGTTGCCAGCCGGGTTCCAGGTGGATAAACAACTGCTGGGTGTGATCCACGTATTGCATCGGTTCCGGCACGTAGATTTCCACGCCGCCCACCGCGTCGATCAGCTTTTCCAGAGCGTCGGTATTGAGGCGAATGTAGCGGTCAATCGGGATCCCACCCATCAAGTGGCTGACCACCTGGGCCGTCAGCGCCGGGCCCCCTGCCAAGTTGGCAGCATTGATCTTGGTCACGCCAAAGCCGGGCAAGCGCACACGAGTATCGCGGGGGATGGACAAAACGGTAATCCGCCGCGCCTGGGGATCAAAGCGGGCCAAGAGAATGGTGTCGCTGCGGGTGTGGAAGCGATCTCGCTCTGTGGGCAAGGGCAGGGTGGGATCCGGGTTGTCCGTGCCGAGAATGAGGATATGCAACGAGCGATCCAGAGCCGCAGCCCGTAAGGCATCGGGACGGAAGGCTTCTTGTTCTGCAGGTGTGAGGGAAGTTGGGATCACCTGACGGGGCAACATCACGGCCAGGAGGGCACCGGCAGAACCCGCCAACACAGCCGTGAACCCCAACAACAGCCAGAGGATCCCCTGACGAATAGCCTGCTGACGAGCTGCGCGGACACGGTCAGGACGGGGGGGATAGTGGAAGGAGGGCATCAGGTCAGACCAGGCCTCGCGAGCGCGTACAGGAAAGGGTGTACTGTCTGGGTGGTATTGCCAACCCCACCAATTCAAGGCCATGTTATCCCATCCTTATTCCTTAGAGTTGTCTAGACCCAACTTCACAGTGGGATCCCTGCAGCCGTTGTCGGGAAAGTCAGAGGTGCATCTTTGGCTGCAGACAGTCCCCCCGTTGGAGAAGTTGCTCCCCCAGCTCGGCCTTCTTTCCCCTGAAGAATGTCGGCGGGCAGAGCGTTTACAACTGCCGGCAGATCGGCGCCGCTTTCTGGCCGGTCGTCTTGGGTTGCGGAGCTTGCTCAGCCGCTACAGCGGCATTCCACCCCAGGCGA
The DNA here is from genome assembly GCF_054060435.1 of Thermostichus sp. MS-CIW-34. Lineage (NCBI taxonomy): Bacteria > Bacillati > Cyanobacteriota > Cyanophyceae > Thermostichales > Thermostichaceae > Thermostichus > Thermostichus sp. MS-CIW-34. The sequence goes on from NZ_JBSSDE010000001.1 coordinate 31,981, forward strand.
TCCCCCTCGACCACAGTTCTACCGGCAAACCCTACTGGCGGGATCCACCCCTGCCGCTGCAGTTTAACCTCAGCCACTCCCACGAGCGCGTCCTGATCGGCCTGAGATGGCAATACCGCATTGGAGTGGATCTGGAATGGGTTCGACCTGTGCTCCGCTGGCAGCGCATCGCCCAACGCTATTTTTCGGCTGCTGAGCAGGGCCGTTTGGCCAGCTGTCCAGCTCCAGAGCGGGATGCCCTTTTCTTTCAAATGTGGACACAAAAGGAGGCGCTCCTGAAGGGAACAGGCAGGGGTCTGGCCGGCTCTGCAGCTTTGGGCGAGGACTCCCGCTGGGTGACCTTACCGCTTCAGGTTGCCGGTGGCTACGCCGCTGCGGTAGCCCTTGAAATAAGGAAAGACGGAGAGGAAGCCCCAGCCGTGCAGCTCTACGAGGATGTGGATGGCTAGACAGGGCAGAAGGGAATCAAAACCTCTCCGCCTAGAGATGCTATCTTGAATTTCCAGGCTACTCGCAGAGGAGTGAGAAGGGAGGAGTGAGAAGTGAGAAGGAGAAATCTCTTCTCTTTGCTCTTTTCTCTCTCCTCGTTGCTCTTTTCTCTTTGCTCTTTCCTCTCTCCTCGTTGTTGCAATGTTAAACAGGTTCTGTCATTTCCTGGTGCTGGGAATCTGGCTATCGGCCCTCATGATTGGGATCCCTGGCCTGGCGCAGGCGCGGGATCTCTCCAGACAAACGCCGCAGGAGAAGGTTATTGAGTTGGGTACTGCCGACAATCAGTTGGTGTTTGCGCCCAAGGAACTGTCTTTTCACAACGGCAGCCTCTACCGTCTTCGCCTGAGCAACCCCAGCCAATTGAAACATTATTTCAGCGCCAAAGATTTTGCCGATGCCGTTTGGACCCGTAAGTTGGACGTGGCCGGCGTGGAAATTAAGGGCCAGATCCGAGAATTGGAACTGAAGCCAGGCGCTTCGGTGGAGTGGCAATTTATTCCCCTGAAATCTGGAGTCTACGCTTTGGTTTGCACCATTCCCGGCCATGCAGAAGCAGGTATGGTGGGGCAGATTACCATCGGCGATTGAGATCCTCTTCCTGGGCTACCCGGCCAAAAGGGGATAGAAAAGAGAAAGACGCTGCCAGGCCAATCCATGAAAAACCCGCTCACGCCCAAAGCCCTTCGCGCTGCCGACGCGAACGCGGAACACTGGACTCGGGGATGCCAGGCAGCCCCCCCTCGAAAGAGCAGGCTCTCCCTTTCGGAACGGGTTGCTGGCTATGCCATAGCGCTTCTCTCCCTCACTGCTGTCCACGGGATCCGCTACTACAACGAACCACAACTGACCGTCGGCAGCCGTTCTCCGCAGACGTTTCTCGCCCCTGCTGCGGCGGAGATTGAAGATGTGGAGGCTACCCAGGCCCGACAAGCTGAGGCGCGACGGCGGGTGGTTCAGGCCCTCAAAATCAACAGCACCGCCAACGACAGCATGCGGCAAAACCTGGAGGGTCTCCTGGCTGAGGTGGAAGCCATCCGACAAGAGGCAGGGCCTCTGCCCTATGTTTCTGTCCAGTTGCTGTCTCTGCCAACGCAGATCTACCTGCGCCAGCTTTCCCCGGAGGAGTGGGAACCCTTCCAGGCTCGCGCCCGACAAGAGGCCATCCGCGGAGCCACCCCATCTCCTTCAGAAGAGCCCTCTTCTGGGCGACCGGAGCAGCTTCCTCCGGAGCAGCGGGCCAAGCAAGAGCTTGTCGAGGTTTGGCAGCGGGTCTGGTTGGACGGATCGGCCACCCAGATGGCGGCGACGGATCCCTATACCCAGTTGATTGCCCAGGTGGAAGCGGCGCAGCAGCGCTATCGGGCAGCTTTGCCGGCTCTGGAGCAGCTCACCCCCCCTGTCCCGGCCACCGTTCTCAACTTGGCAGATGCGGATTGGCAGCATTTGCAAACCTTGAGCCGGCGGGTCTTGGAGCGCCTGCAGAAGATAGGGATTGTGGATGGCCTGCCCCGCGAAGTTCGCGCCGAAGGGATCCAAGCCCAACTGGACGATTTGATGTTTCCGGGCAATGCTGCCCAACGACAGGAGCTGCAGGCCCTGGTCTATCAGTGGCTGCAGCAGGTGCTCATTCCCAATGTGGAGGTGGATCCCCAGCGCACCGAGCAGCGCATCCGCGCCGAGCTGGAAAAAGTCGAGCCGGTTCTGATCTCGGTTGCCGAGAACCAGGTGATCGTGCGAGCAGATCAGCTCATCACTCCCGAAATTTTTCTCATCTTGGATCACTTTGGGCTTACCCAGCGCGGGATCAACGTCTGGGGCTTGGTGGGGGTGGCCGGCGTGATGGGCCTGGGCCTGGCTGTCTTTGTGCCTCTGCAGCAACGCTTGCGGCCAGGGTTGCGCCGCCGGGATCGGGTGTTGATCCTCATAGTTTCCCTGACCGCTCCCCTTTTGGCGGCCTTGTTCAAGCTGGAGTTCAGCTCCCTGCCGGCGGTGGGGCTGTTGCTGGGCAGTTTTTACGGGGCAGGGCTGGGCCTGGTGGTGGTGGTGGGCCAGGCGTTGTTTTTGCCCTTGGTCTCCTCTGCCAACCTGCTCACCGTCGTGCCCTTGTTGTCCGGCAGTGTGGTGGCCTCTGCCTTGGCCGGGCGTTCCCGCTCCCGAGAAGAGCTGGCCTTGCTGGGGGGAGGAGCGGCAGCGGTGCAGATGCTGGCCTACGGGGCGGTTAGCTTGGCCACCACCGGTGGCATCGACCTGTTGGCCATGGCTTTGGCAGGGGGAACCAGCTTGGGATGGAGCATTGTTGCCCTGGGAGCCAGCCCCTACCTGGAGCGCCTATTTGACTTAGCCACCCCCATTCGTCTGATCGAGTTGAGCAATCCCAATCGCACGCTGCTGCGGCGGCTGGCTGCAGAGGCCCCCGGCACCTTCCAGCACACTCTGCTTGTGGCCACTTTGGCAGAACGGGCTGCCCAGAAGCTGAACCTCAACGTGGAGCTGGTGCGCACCGGCACTCTTTACCACGACATCGGCAAGATGCTGCAGGCCCGCTACTTCATCGAGAACCAGATGGGCAGCCTCAACCCCCACACCCAACTGGACGATCCCTATCGCAGTGCTCAGATTATCAAGGCCCACGTCAGCGATGGCTTGCGCCTGGCCAAGCAATATAATCTGCCTACCGCCGTCCAGGCGTTTATCCCTGAGCACCAGGGGACGATCCTGATTGCCTATTTCTACCATCAAGCCCAGATGAAAGCCGGGGGTCAGCCCGTACCCGAAGAGCCGTTCCGCTACGATGGCCCGATCCCCCAGAGCAAGGAGACGGGGGTGGTGATGATGGCCGATGCCTGTGAAGCCGCCCTGCGCAGCATGACTCTGAGCGATGGCTTCGGTCCCGATGTGGTCGAGCGGGCAAAGGCTGTTGTCCGCAAAATTGCCCAGGCCCGCTGGCAAGATGGCCAGTTGGTTGATAGTGGGCTGACGCTGGAGGATTTGGAGGTGGTGGCAGACGCTTTCGTGGAGGTCTGGCGGGAATCCAACCACGAGCGCATCCCCTACCCCAGTTTCACCCCTGCCCCCTCGCTGCCTGAGACTGCCTCTGCTCAGGCCCAGATCCCGGTGTTGATGAGCCCCTCTACGGGATCCCCTTAGCCAGGTGACCTCTCCCGTTCGCGTCAGTGAGACTGAGTCCTCAGAAGCTGGGTAGGTAGAGAAAGGTCTAGCCCTGCGGCTCATCGATCAGTACGATAGGGGATCGTTCTGTGGATCCAATGTGAACCAAGGCAGTCCTGGGATCTGCAGCCCTGGGCTGAGAGTCTTTGTTTCATTGTTTTTGGATGGCCTGCTGTTCGCGTCAGCGGGACTGAGTCTTTATGCCTTATGTAGCTCCTGCTTCATCCACCCATCCCCCTGTAGTCCCTCTTCAGATCCCGCCTTTGTCTTGCCCCAGCCCTGTGCAACTTTCGCTGGTCATTCCCACCTACAACGAAGCCTCCAGTATCTGCAGCCTGATCCGGCAGTTGTGTGCCCACCTAGACACGATTCTGCCTGGAAGCTATGAGTTGATTGTGGTGGATGACAATAGCCCCGATTACACTGCCAAAGTGGCCCAAGGATTGCAAAAAGAATTCCCTCAACTGCAAGTCATTTGTCGCCACCACGAACGAGGCCTGGCCACTGCCGTGCTGCGGGGATGGCAAGCTGCCCGCGGCGAGGTGTTGGGGGTTATGGATGGGGATTTGCAGCATCCGCCGGAGATTGTCCTCAAATTGTGGCCGCTCATCCAGAAAGGGGCAGATTTGGTGGTGGGCAGCCGCTATGCACCATCGGGAGGGGTGAGCCACTGGAGCCTGGGCCGGCGCATTGTCTCCCGCGGGGCCCAATGGATTGGGCTGGTTCTGCTGCCGGGAGTTTTCAGCCGTGTTTCCGATCCGTTGAGCGGACTGTTTCTGGTCAGACGCCAAGCCATTGCCGGGATCCCGCTCAACCCCAAGGGTTACAAGCTGCTGATCGAGGTGCTGGCTCGGGGCCGGGTGAAAACCATTGCTGAAGTCGGCTACATCTTTCAGGAGCGCCAAAACGGGGAGAGCAAAATCCAACTGCAAACTTGTCTCCAATATCTCCACCACCTGATGGTGCTGCGCTTTTCGCTAGGGCAGGTGGGATCCTTTTTGCGCTTCAGCACGGTTGGCCTATCCGGCACCTTGGTGGACATGGCTTTGCTCTATGTTTTGCACGATCCCACCAACTTAGGATGGGATCTCATAACCAGTAAGCTGGTTGCTTCGGAGGTGGCCATTCTCAATAACTTCCTCTGGAACGACCTGTGGACTTTTCGCCATGTGACCCGCTTGCAGCCGGGGCCCTGGAATCGCCTGCAGCGGTTGGCGAAGTTTAACGTTATCTGCTTAATTGGCTTGGTTCTCAACACTTCACTGGTGACCTTGCTGAGCGAGCGCTTGGGCATTCATTATTTGTTGGCCAACTTAATTGCCATCGGTATTGTTGTATTCTGGAACTTCTACCTCAACTCCAAGCTGAGCTGGAGGAGTGCAGAGGTTAAGTCGGACTCTGTGGGTGGCCAGTCTTGAGTATGGCTTTTTCCAGGAAGAGCCAATCCGGAGGTATGGGCATTTCGCTCATTTCCTCACTGTCTGGGCCCCCTTTGGCATCCACCTTCGCCCCTTGTTCCTATAGCTGCGCTAAGTAGAGTTGGGGCGGATCCCCTCTAGGGCGATGATCTCCTGGATCACCGAGCGAACAACGGGAGCAGCCGTCGTCGAGCCGAAGGCATCTTCCCCCTGGGGCTCGTCGATCACCGCCAAGATCACGTAATTGGGGCGAATGGCCGGGAAATAGCCCACAAAACTGGTGATGCGCTTGCCGGGCAAATAGCCCCCCCGTGGCCCGGCTTTCTGGGCAGTGCCGGTTTTGCCGCCGATCTCATACCCCTCGATCTTGGCCGATTGCCCGGTGCCAAAGTCCACCACATCCCGCATTTGGATACGCACTGCCAGCGTGGCTTGCTCGGATAGTACCCGCACCGGCTGCGGCTGCGGGGATCCCCAAACCAGAGTATCCGTATCCTTTTCCACCAAGCCTCGCACCACATGGGGCTGTACTTTCAGTCCGCCATTGGCAATGATGCAGTGCATGGCAGCCAACTGTAGAGGAGTGAGGGCCAGCCCCTGGCCGAAAGCGACAGTGGCCCGCTCCACCGGCACCGTAACAAACTGTCGCAGCGGTTTCAAACGGCTGGCCGGCTCAAAGGGCAAATCCACGCCACTGCGCTCGTTGAACCCCAGCCGCACCAAGGCATTGTAGTACTGGCGGGGATCCAGCTTGCGCATCAGATGTACCATGCCCACATTGCTGGATTGCCGCAGGATATCCGTGACGCTCATCCAGCCATGGGCCCCTCGTTGGTGGTAGTCGTAATTTTGAATGGGCCACTGACCGATGAGAATCCGACCCTCGTCATAGACCCGTTCATCTGCTGTAAAGGCTCCAGCATCCAACCCAATGGCAATGTTGATGGGCTTGAAGGTGGATCCCGGCTCATACAAATCCGTTACGGCCCAGTTGCGAAAAAGACCGGGGTCATACTCAAAGTAGCGGTTGGGGTCATAGGTGGGCTCGCTCACCAGCGCCAGGATTTCCCCTGTCTGGGGCTGGAGGACAATCACCGTGCCCCGCAGGGCTCGAAACCGCTCCAGTTGCACTTTCAGGGCAGCGCGGGCAGCTCTTTGCAGGCGCATATCTAGGGTAAGTTGCAGCACCGTCTCGCCAGATTGCAGCAGCCCTTCCGGCACCTCGGCAGCCAACAGTCGTCCGTAGCCATCGCGAGGAATGGTAACAGGCTGAACAGTACGCTCCAGCAGCTCTTGCCGGGAATATTCGACTCCCGCTTGGCCCTGATGATCCAGATCCACATAGCCCACCACCTCGGCGGCCATCTCTTTTTGGGGGTAAATGCGTTGCCGCTCGCTCACCAGCTCCAGGCCATCCAGATGCAGAGCCTGAATTTGATCTGCCACCTCCTGGGATACCCAGCGCTCCACCCGCACTGCCTGATTGGCCGATAGCCGCTGCGCCAGTTGCTCTACTGGACGCCGCAACAGGGGAGCAAGAGCGGTGGCAATTTCCTCTGGAGTGCGTTTGCCAAAGAGGCGGGGATGAGCCCAGAGAGTATAGACGGGGCGATCTACGGCCAGCAATTCTGCCTGCTGCTTGGCAATAGAATGACGATCCACAATTGAGCGACGAGGAATGAAAGGTCTTAGCTGGGCTCGCTGCTGGGCTTCGGCTCGCTGCTGCAACAGGGGTGCCTGTTGATGTTGCAAATAAACCAGACGTGCTCCTGTTACAAATACGGCGATGATTAAAGCCAGTCCGGTCATGCCGGCGCGAAAGTCAAGCTGGCGGGCCGTCGGGATCCGCTCCCCCAAGAGCCATCCCAGCGCTGTTCCCCACTGCCTAGAGCTTCGCGGTGAAGGGATCCAAGAACCTCTGCGTCGGCGCCGTTGAGCAAGTTGCCGGCCATTTTGCCTTGTCTCCAGAGATTTCGGCACAGGCCGCCCTACCCTAGCCCTAGGTCTGCCTTCCATTGCAATCCTCACATGAGCACCACCGCTAGTTTGGCGCTCATCCCTCTGTTATGCCACCCCACAGCTTTTGGAAGAGACCTTGGGATCCCGAAAAGCAGCCAGGACATTTTAGAGGTATTGGAGATAACATAATACCTCAGAACATGAATTAGGTGCGGGCAAATCCTCAGACTTTTCGCACTTGGATCCGCAGTTTTAAATCACATTCAAAAGAAACTGGGAGGATATGAAAAACCCAACTCACTTGCGTACATTCAACAGCTCAAACCTTTAACTTGCTTGATTTAAAACCTCTTCCCGGCGCCTCGTGCAGTCAGCCACTCAATTTCCGCTCCTGGTTGGAGAGAGGGGAAGTTGAATACAGCACAGCGAAAACCGGAGGACTTACTGCTTTTCATAATTTTTTAAACGCTTCGTATTCTCGGAAACAGACGACCGGCAGACTAGCAAGCCATAATCTAAACAAATCCAGCTTTCCCGGAGTTGAGTCTATGAAATGCGTGGAGGAGAGCCCCAACAAGCGCGTGTACCAAGAGTCTTCTGTAGGTTTCCTTGGGTCTCTTGCTACTTTTGTTTTTATCTGTTTCTTTGCGTTCATCCTTTTTATGGCTTTATCTTCGATCTGGTCTTCCCAGGGTGAGCGCCGTTTCACTTGTTTTCGAGTTGACCAGTCTACGGTTAATTGTGAAGTGTCTTTCCAGCCGTTTCTACCTTTGCCGAGCCAAACTACACTTCACATAGATGTAAGAGGAGCTGCAGTCAAAACTGAAATTGAGGAGGATGACGACGGAGAAAGGACTGAGCGCTACTATGTCACGCTGGAAAAGCCTACAGGGGAAACCCCAGCCTGGTTGGCCTTTGGTGAAAGTGAAGCTCAGGAATTGGCAAGGCGCGTTGATTCTTTTGTGAACAGTACAGAGAGTCGGCTCTTGATAGATATCGATAGATTTCACTTACTGGAGTTAGTGTTTGCGATCTTGTATTCTCTCCTTCCAGGGCTATTTCTGGCTCTACTTCTTTGGGTAGGAGCTCTCATGCTGAAGGTGTCTTTTTGGTGTCGCCGTCTAACGTTTGACCGCTCTAGGTACCAAATCCAAGAGGAGCACCTTACTCCTTTTGGGTCGCTAGGGCGGAAAACTTATTCCTTTGGAGATGTACAGCAGATTTTGGTTCAGGCCAAAAGGAATTTTGTTGAATTCTTTTCGGTAGAAGTGAAATTGCAATCGCGGAAACCTTTGCTGTCAGTCTGCTACACTGATAAGGAACCAGAGGCGCGGGCAGAGGCCGAGAAGCTGGGTCAATTTTTGGGGTGTCCGGTCATTTTGCCGGAGGCAAAATCATAATACTAGAGGGACGTAGCCCCGAGAGGTATTCAAGGTAAGTTAGATCTGTCCATCTGCCCATAGGGATCCCCTCCATTGCCTAGAGCGGTTTGGCTAATCCTGGGGTTGGGCTTGTTCATGCGGGGCCTGGTGGCTGCCCTTTTGCCGCCGGGCTTTGACGAAGCCTACTACTACCTCTACACCCGCCATCTGGATTGGAGCTATTTTGACCATCCGCCGCTGGTGGCCTGGACAACGGGCTTGGGGCCTGCCTTGACCGGCCAGGTGTCGGCTTTTTCTATTCGACTGGGATCCCTGCTGCTGTATTGTGGCTCTTCCCTATTCCTCTACTACACCGGAGCGCGCCTTTTCTCTGATCGGGCGGGACTGATCAGCTTGGCGGCCATCAGCATCGCACCCATCCTTTGGATTGGGTTTGGGGTGCTGACCTTGCCGGATAGTCCGCTGATCTTTTTTACGGCAGCAACCTTGTGGGTGGCCAGCCAGGAGTTTTTCCCGGTGCCTTTGGGGCAGGGGAAATTGGCTGTCTATGGGGCGGCTCGCTATCGGCCAGGGCCTAGGCTAGCGCTCATAGGTCTCTTGGTGGGGCTGGCCTGCTTGGGGAAATACCACGGCTTGGCTTTGGGGTTTGGCCTGGTACTCTTTTGTCTGCTCAGCCCAGTTCATCGCTGTGCCTTGAGGTCGGGCTGGACGGTGCTGGCGGTGCTGGGTTTTGTGCTGGCCTTCAGCCCGGTGCTGATCTGGAACGCCCAGCAGGATTGGGTCTCCTTTCGCTTTCAGGGGGGGCGGGCGGTGCCGGAGGCAGGGTATCAACTGCAAGCGCTGGGGCTGACGATCCTTTCTGAAATCTTTTACCTGTTCCCCAGCTTGGGGATCCCTTTGGGGTGGGCAAGTTTGGCAGGGACGGGTCGGGTGGCCCTGCAGATTCTCCGCGGGATGCGGCTGACGGATGAAGAGCTCAAGCACCTTTTGATCCTGGCCTGTGGATTACCGCTGGTGTTGGCCTTTACCTTGATGGGAGGCTACCGGCCCATCTTGCCCACCTGGCCCATGCCGGGGTTTTGGGTGCTGACGCTGCTGCTGGGATCCTTCTGGGAACGGTGGCCGGGAGCGAAGCGAACCTTAGTGGGGACGGCGGTGATGGTCAGCTTGGTGGTGGGGGTGGGGCTGGCCCATGTGCGCTATGGCCTGCTGCAAGAGCCGGGAGGGATGGGCCTGTGGCCCGTGGAGCAGGATCCCTCTACTCAGCTCATTGAAATTGAGCAGTTGCGGCAGCGGTTTCGGACGGATCCCCGCCTGGCTCAGGCCCTTGAGGAGGCAGAGTTCGTTTTTACCAATGCCTATTTTTTGGGCGGTCAGATCGCCATGGCCCTGGCTCCGCTGACGGACAAGCCTCTGACCTGCCTGGATGCAGATTTGCGGGGCTTTGCCTTTTGGTCGCAGCCGCAGGATTGGCTGGGGCAGGATGGGCTGCTCATCACTTCCAAGCTGTTCCAGCCGAGGGCAGGGATCCCAGCCACCTATGGCGACTACTTTGCCCAAATCGAGCCTGTGGCCGAGGTTCCCCTGGTGCGAGCAGGGGCGGTGGCGCAAACCTTTCAGGTGTACCTGGCTCGACAGATGGGCAAACCCTATCCCCGTCCCTATTCCCGCCTGCAATAGCAGCGGAGAATAGCCTGGGCCAACCTAGAGGGGGCGATGTCTGTCGAACCAGCGCATCAGCATTGCCGCCAGGCGTTCGGGGTTGTGGCGCACCAAGCCGGTCTCTGGATCCTCTTGCATGACGTTAGCCAAAACGGCACGGCAGCCCAGGTAAGCCAGTTTGTCGGGATCCAGCACCACAAACTCAGAACCGCTGCGGCGGTAATGCTCCAAAGCACGTGGGGAGGGTGGCTCCCGCTGCACCAGCACGCCGTCAAATAGGCGCACTCCTGCCACCCGATCCAAAGCCATGACGTGATCCCCAACGGTATAGCCGTCGGTTTCCCCCGGCTCGGTCATGATGTTGCAGACGTAGATGTGGGGGGCCATATTTTTGGCCAGAGCTTCCACAATTTCCGGTACCAACAGGTTAGGGATGATGCTGGTGTAGAGGCTACCCGGCCCCAGCACCACAAACTCTGCCGCCTCAATAGCCTCGATGACTTCCGGTAGGGCGGGAGGGTTGGGGGGGTCACAGCCGATTCGGCAAATGCGTCCTCCGGCTTTGGCAATGTTGGACTCTCCCACCACGCGGCGGCCATCGCTCAGCTCCGCCCAGAGGGTAACATCCGCCAGGGTGGCCGGCAGCACCCGCCCCTGAATGGCCAAGACTTGCGAGGTGGCAGTGATGGCCCGAATCAAGTCGCCGCCGGTTACCGCGGTGAGGGCAGTGATGAACAAATTGCCGAAGCTGTGGCCGCTCAGCCCTTCCCCCGACTGGAAGCGATATTGAAACAGCTCGGTGAGCAGCTTTTCTTCGTTGGCCAGAGCAGTGAGGCAGTTGCGGATATCGCCGGGGGGCAAAACGCCGATCTCCCGCCGCAGACGCCCTGAGGATCCCCCGTCATCGGCCACCGTGACAATGGCTGTGATGTTGGAGCTGTAGCGCTTCAGACCCCGCAGCAGGTTGGAGAGGCCGGTGCCGCCCCCCAGTACCACAATGCGGGGACCACGGCTGAGACGCCGCCGCGACAACAGCTTATCCACCAGCGCTTCATCTCCCTCGGGGATCAGCACATCCTCGATGGAGCGCATGGCGCTGCGAAACCCCAGCACCACCATCACCAGCCCGATCCCAGTCACCAGGGGGCCACTGATGTTGTTCGGGATCCAAGTGGTAATCAAGCGCAGGGTGATGTCGATCAGCCGCTTCAGGCGAAAGATGGGGGTCAACTCCGTCCAGATGGCAATGCCCAGCACCATCAGCAGCACGCCCCCAACCGCCAGGCTCAGCCAGCGTTTAACGGCTAAACCGGGAAAGAGCCATTTCCAGCCACTTCCCGGCCAAGCAGCCTTGCGGCGGCGAATGCCCCAAGCGGCGGACTTGTTGCTGGGCACAGGCTTAGCCATGGGAAGGTGCAGGAACGCCGGCCAAAGGGATCCTAACCTGTTGCTGGGCAACGCCGGCTTCGCCGGGCGCCGGGCCAAAGCGGGCTTCCAGCTCCCGCTGAGAGTCGAGCAGATGGCGATGCTGAACCTGAACATTCAGGTCGGGAAGAACGTGGTTGCCGGCAGGGACAGTCCAAGGCTGCAAATCCTGGGCCAGGCGCTCCACCAGGGCCACCGAGCGGTGCTGACCGCCGGTACAGCCGATGGCCAAAGTCAGGTGGGGGCGACGCTCTGCGCGGTAGTGGGGCCAAAACGCTTTGATCAGGGACAAGATGTGCTGGTAGGTGGATTGTGTGATGGGATCCGCAAACAAGAACTCCTGCAGCAGGGGATCCTGCCCGGTAAGGCGGCGCAGATGGGGCTGAAAGAAGGGGTTGGGCAAAAAACGCACATCGAACAGCAAGTTGGCATCGGGGGGAACGCCGTATTTGAAACCGAAGCTGACCAGCCTTAGGTTGAGGGGCTGGGGGATCCCTTGCACCAAAGCTTGCAATTGCTGCCGCAGTTGCTGGGCATTGAGGTCGGAGGTATCCAACCAGTGGGTGCAGCGTTCCCGCACCGGGGCCAGAGCCAGCCGCTCTTGCTCAATGGCCTCCCACAAACCGGCAGCTTCCCCGTAGGGATGGGGACGGCGGTGGGCGCTGAGACGGTTGAGCAACACTGGGGAGCGGGCCTCCAAGAATAGGAAAGGGATCCCTTGCGATTGCACCCAAGCAGCCAGGGTGGGAACTTGATCCCGGTACTCCTGGGCGTGGAGATTCAAGCTGATGGCCAAAGCAGCGTGATGGGTCCGCATCGCCTCAACCAAGGGGATCACCTGGGCAGGCGGGATCCCTTCTAGGCTGGTGTACCCCAGTTGTTCCAACTGCTGGATGGCCAAGGTTTTCCCGGATCCCGTCAGGCCGGCAATGACCAGAACGGGGGGCGCGACTGACATGGGTTTATCCTGCATGGAGCTTATTCTAGGGCGAGAGGCGGCCAAAACAAGCGCCGGAAGAATGGGGGGCTCAGCCACGCGGGGCGCCTAGAAACCATCATCTCAGGCCGGCGAGGCTTTTGTAGCTTTTTTATCCGTTTTCTCGGCCGGTGCAGCCGATCCCAGAAGAGGAGCGCTGGGGCAGAGATCCGCCAAAAAACATTGCTGGCACAGAGGCCTGCGGGCAGTGCAGATGGCCCGCCCGTGGTCGATCAGACGGATAGACCAGTTCTCCCAATCCGCCTGCGGCAACAACTGCATCAGATCCTTTTCGATGCGCACGGGATCCTCGTGCTCAGTGAGGCCGAGGCGGCGGCTGAGGCGCTTAACATGGGTATCGACGGTAACCCCAGCATTGATGCCAAAAGCATGAGCCAACACCACATTGGCCGTCTTGCGGGCTACGCCGGGTAGGGTGAGCAGCTCCGGCATGGTGCGGGGCACTTGGCCACCGAAATGGCTTAAGATCCTGCGGCAGGCTTCCTGAATGTGTTTGGCCTTGTTGCGATAGAAGCCGGTGGAATGGATGAGAGCCTCGATCTCCTCTCGCGGCGCTGTCGCCAGGGCCTGGGCATCCGGGAAGCGACGAAACAGCTCCGGCGTTACCTGATTCACCCGCTCATCCGTACACTGAGCCGAGAGGATGGTTGCCACCAAAAGTTGCAGCGGCGTCCGGTAGTGGAGGGCACAGGTGGAGTTGGGGTAGTGGCGCTTCAGCCGAAGCAGGATCTCCAAAGCTCGCTGGCGCAGGGCCCGTTTGCTGGCCATCTTCCCCTAGCCTGACCCGGTGACAATGGCGAGGGTGTCTTTGAAGATCAGCACCACCCCCAATCCCAGTAACAACACCAAGCCCGTCTGCATCACCCGCTCCTCCAGATGCTTGGGCAGCCGTTTGCCGCGGATCGCCTCCAGGATCAAAAAGGCAATGTGTCCCCCGTCCAAGGCGGGCAAGGGCAACAGGTTGAGAAAGGCCAGGTTAATGCTAATCAAAGCGGTGAAATTAAACAGGCTGGCGGCGTCATCGCGGGCCAGATCCGCCCCAATCTTGACGATCCCCACCGGGCCGGAGACCTGAGCAGCCGTGCTTTGGAAATTCTGAACCAACTGCTGCAGGCCGTTCAGATTGAGCATCACCACCCGCTGGTAGGCATTTCCCGCCTCCGTGAGGATCTCGGCCACGCTCTGGGCGGGGCGCAAGGTCACCTCTTGATTGGGGGCCAAGGTCACTCCAATGGCCACCGTCTCTCCCCGCACCTCTGGGATCACCGTCAACTGCAGGGGATCCCCTTCCCCACGCTGCACCTCCAGGGGAATGGGCCGGTTCTCGCTGCTGCGGATCAGCACCTGAAAATCGTTCAGGGCTGCCAAGGCCGCCGTCTCGTCGGCAATCCCCCTGTAATCGCGATCGGCTGCCTGCAACACCACATCCCCTGCCTCCAGGCCAGCTCGCTCCGCCGGGCTATCGGGCATCACCTGAGGGATGAGAATGCCGGGATGGATGCGCGTTACCGAGGGGATCCCCACCGAGGCAAACATCAACACCAGCACCAGATAGGCGAAGATCAGGTTGGCCATCACCCCTGCACTCATCACCACCAGGCGATCCAGCACGGGGCGGTTTTTCAGCAGATCCGGGTCGTCGGGGGGGTAGGGAGAATGTTCATCCTCGTCAGGAAAGCCCACGTAGCCCCCCAGCGGCAGGGCGCGAATGGCGTACTCTGTCTCCCTGCCCTGGTATCGCCACAGCACCGGCCCAAACCCCAGCGAGAAGCGGTTGACATGGATCCCTTGGAGTTTGGCTGCCGCAAAGTGCCCTGCCTCATGCACCAGGATCAGCAGGGCGAGAATGGCGATGGAGAGGAGAACAGACATGCGCTAGCTCTGAAGAAGGCACAGAAGAAAGAAGTGGGGAGCAGAGAGCCACCCGAGGCTATTTATCAAGGCACATAGTCCAACACATGATAAAGAACCCTAAAGGAATCTCACAAAAACCTACAGGGCCCCTCAGAATACCTGCTCCACCTCCAAAATATCGGGAATGCTCTCCCGCAACTTGCGCTCAATGCCCATCTTTAGAGTCATGGTCGAGCTGGGGCAGGCTCCACAGGCCCCCTGCAAGCGCAGCTTGACCACCGGGCCATCGATTTCCACCAATTCCACATTGCCCCCATCGGCCATCAAGTAAGGACGCAGCTCGTTCAGGACTTTCTCGACGTTCTCGGTATTGAGTTCCAGTGCTTGTGCCATGGTTGCTTTTAGCCTCGTTGAGATTTGGATTGTAGCGGTTTATCCACAGATCCCTCAAGCTGGCAAGGGATCGCTATGATTTCAGCATAGTCTGAATCCTTCTGGGGGAGGGCTGGCTTGGTTGTCCGGATCCCTCCAACACCAGACGACTAGAATGAGTAGGAAGCAGATTTGCCTATTCCCAGCAGCATCACCCACTCAGCAGGGCCGTCTTTTTTCTTATGCTAGACGCTTTACTGATCGCGATCTTCATGTTGGCGGGAGCTGGCCTCGGGTTTTATGGCCTGGATTTGCTCCCTCCTGCTGCCATTCAGGGGGCCAATGTGGAAGGAGCCCGTGTCGTCACCAGCGGCTTTGGCGTGCTGGCAGGACTGGCTCTGGGATCCCTGGTGCGCTGGAGCTACCGTCGCTTCGAGGCCAATGTGCGCTCCCTGCCGCCGGACGTGTTGATCAGCCGCTCGGTGGGGTTGGTGATCGGCTTGGTGATTGCCAATCTGGCCATGGCTCCTGTCTACTTGCTGCCCCTGCCCCCCCAACTCAATAGGTTCCTCGAGCCGCTGGCTTCGGTCTTTTTCAGCTTGGCCTTTGCTTACCTGGGGGTCAGCCTGGCCGATACCCACGGCCCCTCGCTGCTGCGGCTGTTTAACCCCAACTATGCTTTGCAGGCAGCCCTCTGGGCGGAGGGCAATGTGGTGGCTGCCACGGCCAAGGTTTTGGACACCAGCTCCATCATCGATGGCCGAGTGGCTCAGTTAATCGAGACAGGTTTTTTGGAAGGAACCCTGGTGGTTCCTCGCTTTGTGCTGACGGAATTGCAGACCATTGCCGACAAAGCCGATGCCCAAAAACGAGAGCGGGGCCGCAAAGGCTTGGATACCCTGCAGTCTTTGCGAGAGGCCTACCCCGATCGTTTCGTTATTCACGAAGCCAACTATCCAGATCTGACCACTGTCGATGAAAAGCTGGTGCGCCTCACCCAAACCGTGGGGGGAACGCTGCTCACCACCGATTACAACCTGAAGAAGGTGGCGGCTCTGCAGGGGGTCAAGGTGCTGAATGTGAATGAGTTGGCCGAGGCGCTGCGGCCCATCTATGTTGCCGGCGACAGCTTTGATATCAAGATCACCCGCGAAGGAAAAGAGCCAGGTCAAGGGGTAGGCTACTTGGAAGACGGCACCATGGTGGTGGTGGAAGAAGGGCAGCGCTCTGTGGGCAAAACCCGCTCTGTGGTTGTGACCAGCGCCATTCAAACCTCAGCAGGCCGCATGATCTTCGCCCGCCTCAACAAGGACTCTGCCCCACTAACCCGCCCGGCCTCTGATCCGGCCAGCCCGGCTTCCTCTGGAAAAACCTGAGTTTTGGCCTACGTTCCCCTAGCGCAATGGTGGCTTCATCCCAAATGGGCGCCCTCCGACCCACTCCGATGTTCTACACGCAGGATCGCCAGAGGCGCTTCTGGAGTTTTTACTGGGAAGATGCCGAGAAATATGGCATCCACCCTCAGCACATCGTGAGCGGACAGCAAATCTGGGAGGTGGCCAACGCTGGAGAGTACGAAGCCAAGCTCAACCAGGTCTTTGCAAGCGGGGATCCCCTCTCCTACGAATGTCAGGTGCTCTCGCCCCGCTACAAGTTGCATCTGCATCTTTCGCTCAACCCTGTACGGGACATGGAAGGGGAGGTGGTGGCGGTTGCGGCAGTGGGCAAGTTGCTGGGGGCTACGCCTTTTGCGTTGGCCGGAGGAACCAGCAGCCCCAACAGCCAGCCCCATGCTCTCCCGGCCGATCCGGTACAGGGGATCACGACGCAGTTGGTGCGCAACATCCGGCATTCCCTGGATATCCGGCAACTGTGCCAGCAGACCGTGGAGCAGTTGGGGCAACTGTTTGAGGTAGATCGCTGCCTGATGGCCCTCTACGAGGTGGGGCAAGACTCCCTCACGGTCAATGCCGAGTACCGCCGCCATCCTGGGGATCCCTCCCTCCTCCACCAGACCCTGAAGCTGGCAGATTACCCCCATTTGTTGCAGGCCCTCAGACAGGAAGAACCGGTGGAGGCGGGGCGACATCTGGCCATTGCCATGTCTTACCAGGGCTACGCCAACAGCCTGCTCTGGCTGGAAATGCTGGATCCGAACAGGGTTCCTGTTTGGCAGCCAAGCCACATTCAGGTACTCCAGAGCATTGCCACCTACCTGGGCGCAGCCATTGCCCACGCCATTTTGCTGGATCAAAGTCGCCAACTGGCAACCCGCTTGCAGTTAGCCAACCAAACTCTGCGTCAGAAAAATAAGGAGCTGGAGCAGGCCCGTGCCCAAGCGGAATCGGCCAACAAACTGAAAAGCCAATTCCTGGCCAACACCTCCCACGAGCTGCGCACCCCCCTAAACGGGATCATCGGCTTTATCAAGCTGGTGCTGGACGGGATGGCCGAAAACCGCGAAGAGGAGCTGGACTTCTTGCAGGAGGCCTATCGCTCTGCCCTGCACCTGCTGGCCCTAATCAACGATGTGCTGGATATCGCCAAGATCGAGGCGGGCAAAATGCAGTTGGAGTTCCAGCCCTGCGACCTGCGAGCTTTGTTTAAGGATGTGGAGGCCAAGACCAGCTTGCAGGCCAGCCAAAAGGGCCTACAACTGAGCTTCCACCTGCCCAACACCTCGGATCAGATTTTGCTCTTGGGCGATTACCAACGCCTGTTGCAGGTCATGCTCAATTTGGTGGGGAATGCCATCAAGTTTACCCCCAAAGGCTCAGTAACCGTGCGAGCGGATATCCTGCCCGGCAACCCGGGTTTGGCCCGCATCCGCGTCATCGACACCGGGATCGGCGTATCGCTGGAAAAGCAGCAGAAGCTGTTTCAGGCTTTCACGCAGGTGGATGGTTCCACCACCCGCCAATATGGGGGGACGGGCTTGGGCCTGGCCATCAGCCAACGCCTGGTGGAGGCGATGGGAGGGGAAATCAATTTCTACAGCCTGGGCGAAGGGCTGGGATCCACCGTCACCTTTACGGTGCCCCTCTACCGCAAGCCGCTCCTGAGCGGGGATCCGAACCCAGAGGCGCTCCCTGCTCAACCCGCCCGAGATAGACCTGAGGATGCGGATCCCACCTTGATTTCTGTTCCCAACTCAGTCCAGCGATGACCCACCCGGCCATTTCTCCTTCAACCGCTCTGGGTACCTCTCGGTTGCGGCGCAGCACTGCGCGAACATTCCCCCATGCCCTATCCTCGTAAACGGTTTGGTCAGCATTGGCTCAAGGATCCCGCTGTTCACGAGGCGATTGTGCGGGCTGCCCAGTTGAATGATCTAGAGGGAGACGCGGATCCCACTTGGGTGCTGGAGATCGGCCCCGGCACCGGCCAACTGACGCGGCGATTGCTGGCCCAGGGCGCCCAGGTGGTGGCGGTGGAGATCGACCGGGATCTGTGCCGACTGCTGCAAAAACGGTTCGCCGGCCAACCCCGTTTTCACCTGCTGGAGGGAGATTTTCTCCGCCTGCCGCTGCCTCCTCAACCCCGCCTGCTGGTGGCCAACATTCCCTACAACCTCACCGGATCCATCCTGGAAAAGGTGCTCGGATCCCCGGCCCAGCCGGTTCGGCAGTTCGAGCGCATTGTCCTTCTGGTGCAAAAAGAGCTGGCCGAGCGCTTGCAGGCCGGCCCCGGCAGCAAAGCCTATGGTGCTCTGAGCCTGCGGACGCAGTATTTGGCCGATTGCGAGCTGATCTGCAGGGTGCCCCCCACCGCTTTCAAGCCCGCCCCCAAGGTGGAATCTGCTGTGATTCGCCTCACCCCCCGCCCCGCCCCCACCCCCGTCCGGGATCCCTGCTGGTTTCACCAACTCCTCCGGCAGGGGTTCTCCACCCGTCGCAAGAAGCTCGTCAATGCCCTGGGAAGCTTGGTGGAGCGAGAAGCGGTTGCAGCAGCTTTGGCTCAGCTCCGCCTCAACCCCGATGCCCGCGCCGAAGAGCTGGCCCTGCCCCACTGGCTGGCCTTGAGCGACCTGCTGCTGGAGAAAGCGCCCAAAAGGGCTGTTGTTCTTCAAGAGGGGCAGGAACCAGGGTAGGGTAAGAGAGGGAAGCTCAGTTGGACGAACCCAAACATCCTCTGGGGTTTTTGAAGTCCCTTCCCGATCTTGTTCTGGATCCCTTTCGTCAATGCAGGTGCATCCATGCAGGGCAACCAAGGCAAGCAAATCCTCTTGACCGGTGGCACAGGCGGGCTGGGTTTGGGGGTGGTTCCCGTGGTGCTGGCCAGCGGAGCAGAGCTGACCTTGACCTATCGCCAAGAGAAAGATCTTGCCATTTTGCGGGAGCGCCTGCCGGCCAATGCTCTGGATCGGGTTCGCTTTGTGCAAGTGGATTTAACAGATGAGGCGGCGGTTGCCCGCGTCATTGCCGACCTACCCCGCGTGGATGGGCTGATCCACCTGGTGGGGGGCTTTGCCATGGGCCCCACCCACGAGTACAGCTTGGCGGACTGGTATCGCGACTTCGACCTCAACCTCACCACCACTTTTCTGACCTGCAAGCACAGCCTGCGCAGAATGTGGCAACAGGGCTATGGGCGGATTGTAACGGTGGGATCCCGAGGAGCGGTGGAGCCGGGCCCGCAATTGGCCGCCTACTGCGCTTCCAAAGCGGGGGTGGTGGCCCTGACCCGCACTATTGCCGCCGAAACCCAAGGCACCGACATCACGGCCAACGTCATCCTGCCCAGCCTCATCGACACGCCGGCCAACCGAGCTGCCATGGGATCCGAGCAAGCCGAGCTGTGGGTCAAGCCAGAGTCCATCGGGCAGGTGATCGCCTTTTTGGTCTCAGAAGCAGCGCGGGATCTGCGAGGGGCGGTGATCCCGGTGTATGGCAACGTCTAGGCAACTGGTTGACCAAGCCATGAGCCGCCATTCATGATACAGAATATGCACTTATCTCTATCCAGTTTTTTTCCATGCTGAAGCGGTTATTCTTGGGTGGCTTGCGCCGGCAAATCGGCCGCATTGAGGTGGCAGGGGCTATTGATGGCAAAGCTCGCGAGCGGGTTCTCAAGGCCCTGAAAGAGGCGGAAGAAAACCATATCCCTGCCGTGGTGCTGCGCATCGATAGTCCAGGTGGGACGGTGGCCGACTCCCAAGAAATCTACAATGCCCTCTTGCGTTTGCGAGAGAAAAAGGGCACCCGTATTGTCGCCAGCTTTGGCAACATTGCCGCCTCTGGGGGGGTTTATATTGCCATGGGAGCCGAAAAAATTGTCGCCAACCCAGGAACGATCACCGGTAGCATTGGCGTGATCATTCGAGGCAATAATATCGAACGCCTCCTGGATAAGGTGGGGATTTCATTTAAGGTGATTAAGTCTGGCCCCTACAAAGATATTCTCTCGTTTGATCGCGAGCTGACCCCAGAAGAGCGAAACATCCTGCAAGAGTTGATCGACATTACCTACGGCCAGTTTGTGCAGACGGTTGCTGCTGCCCGCAAGTTGAGTTTGAATGTGGTCAAAACTTTTGCCGATGGCCGCATTTTCAGCGGAGAGCAGGCCCTCCACTTGGGTGTGGTGGATCGCTTGGGCACAGAAGAAGATGCCCGCCTTTGGGCGGCAGAGCTGGCGGGTTTGCCGACGGATGCGAAGTTCTACGACCTGCTCCCGCGGCGCAGAGGTTGGTCTCGATTTCTGCCGGCAGCAGAAGCCTTGGCCCGTCTGCAGTTTGAAGTGAGCACCTCGGGCTTGCCCCTGTGGCTTTACACAGGTTCTTGAGGCAGTTCGCGAACAGCTATTCCGGGAAGTTTAGCGTTCTGTACCGCACAGCCCCCACCCCCGGCCCCTCTTCCAGAGGGAGAGGGAGTTTAACTAAAGTAGCCCAACTCCAATTGCCGGGCCAGATCCAGCAGCCGGTGGGCCAGGGTTGGCTTGGTTGCCAATGGGATCCGCTCTGGACTTCCCTGCTGGGGGATCCAATAGCCTTGGTTGTGGCTGCTGCCAAAGCCGCTATCCGGTTGGTCGATGGGGTTGGCCACAATAGCATCCAGGCCCTTTTGGCGGAGCTTCTCTCTGGCCGGTGGCAAGGGATCCCCACTTTGAGCGGCAAAGCCGATGAGGCGTTGGCCAGGGCGTTTGTGGCGGGCCAGAGCTGCCAGCAGGTCAGGGATCGGCTCCAACGGCAACATCTGGGGTAGATCGGCTTTGGGCAGCTTCCCCGCGTAAACCTGAGAGGGGCGCACATCCCCCACAGCAGCAGCCATCCACAAGAGATCCGCCTGGGGAAATTCCGCCTGCAAAGCCGCCTCCAGTTGGGCTGCCGTCTCCACCGGAATGGCCCGAATGGCGAAGGGCGCTGGATCAAAGGGGATCCCCAACGGCCCATGGACCAGCGTCACTGTCGCCCCCCGGCAGGCTGCCGCCACCGCCAGCGCCACTCCCATCCGACCACTGGCCGGGTTGCCGATAAAACGCACCGCGTCGATGGGCTCCCGTGTACCCCCCGCCGTCACCAACACCCGCTTGCCTTGCCAATCTTTTTTCCCCCCTGTCCAGAGCAAAGCCCGCACATACTCCTGCAGGGCCTCCGGCTCCAACATGCGCCCTTCCCCCACCGCATCACAGGCCAGGCGGCCACTGGCCGTCGGCAAGGCCCAAAAACGGGGATCCTGATGTAGCCGCTGCCAATTCTCGGCCACCTTCTCCGCCTTCCACATCTGCGTATTCATAGCCGGTGCCACCGCCACCGGACACCGGGAAGCCAAAACCACATTGGTGAGCAAGTTATCCGCCAGCCCATGAGCCAACTTGCCCAAGGTGTTGGCCGACAAGGGTGCAATGAGGAGAGCCTCCGCCCATTCCCCCAACTCGATGTGCAGCGGTCGTCCTCGTGTTGCTTGCCAAAAGGCGGCATCCGTAAAAGCCGGCTGGCGGGACAAGGTGGCAAAAGTCAAAGGAGAAATAAAATGTTCCGCAGCTTTTGTCAAAACCACCTTGAGCTCTGCTCCCTGCTGCACCAGAGCAGACACCAAAGCTGCCGTTTTGTAAGCAGCAATCCCCCCGCTCACCCCAATGAGGAGACGCCGCCCCGACCAAAAGGGATCCATATTGAGTGACACGCAAACAGCCTTGTTTCCAGTTTCCCTGCTTTTGCTCAATTCCGGCGGCGAAGCGGGGATCCCTCGCCCAAAGATACTTTGACTTGGACGGATGACCCTGTCGAGAATAGGGCCTGAGAGCCTATCATTCCCCATTTCAGCCAAAGTCTCCCCCATAGGTTCTGGCCTTCAGAGGGAATTCCCCACTGCTGTTTTGCGCAACCAGCCCTCAGATCCCATTGCAGTCGCTCACTCATTCCCTCTAATTAAGAAGAGTTGGATCAAACTCTATTGCAATCGCTGTTTGTTTCTGGCTACACTAACAGTTGTCCCTAAAACCATCTTGATATGGCTACAACCAGTAAACCAAAACCACTCACTGGCCAAGAGCTCCTCGACAAGGTAACTTCAATGGGAAATGCGGATCGCAAGGAAAAAGCTCGCGCCTGTGGTTATGTCACCTACACCAAGAATGGTCAGGAGCGAGTGAATCTGATGCAGTTTAACAACGCCCTGTTGAAGGCCGTTGGCGTGGATCTCGGCGCTAGTGACGAAAATGGATCCCGTGGCCGCGCTCCTACCTTCCGGGTTTCGGTTCATAAGAATGGCAATCTCCTGATCGGAGCTGCCTACACCAAGAAGATGGGCCTCAAGCCCGGAGATGAGTTTGAGATCAAGCTGGGCCACCACAACATCAAGCTGGAGCGGGTCAACTGATTTGCTGCCTCCCTGTGCCGCTTTTCCCTGCTGGTGATCTCATCTCAGCCAGGGTAAAGCCCTCGGTATTCTTTTTAGCCCTCAGGGGCCTGGGAGCAGCGACTTCTTCCTTTCGCTCCGGTGTTTATTGTTTCTCTACTTTTCAAACAAGGGATCCTCATGATCCGCTGGGGATCCCTGGCAGTTTGTACCTCATCAATGGCTGAAGTGTGGGTAAGTTCGCTATTCTGACAACAGTTAAATTGGGTCTGCAACAATGAACACTCCGACTGTGCCAAATGTCTTTCGCCATTGGCGGCGGTGGCGAACTTGGGCGGGGCTGTTGTTGGCAGCAGCGTTCTTTGTCATCGAGTCTCATCGGCAAGTTTGGCCTCAGTCGAATGCTTCTCAAAGTCAGGCATTTTTGGAGTGGGTGTCTTCCCAGCCTACTCCCGAACAGCAGGATGTTTTTGTGGATGGAGTCATTCGGCTGCAATTCAATCGGCCACTGGATCCCAATCTACAACGTCTGGCGGTTCAGTTGGATCCGCCGGCAGCGGTTATTTTTGATGTGCAGGGAGACGAGTTGTTGCTTAAGCCTCGGGATCCCTTGCGCTTTAGCACCCGTTACACCCTCACGCTTTCTCCCCAAGAGGGGCTGTCCCTCGAGCAGGCCATTCAGCTGAGTTTTCGCACCGAACCGCAATTTACCTACGAACGGGATGTCAAACCGCTGCTAGAAGCCAGTTGTGTGGGTTGCCATCAGCCGGCAGGACGGCAGCGCACCCAGTTGCTGGACAGTTATGAGGCCACGATGGCCTATGTCAGGCCCGGGGATCCCAATAGCGAGTTGATCAATCCCCGGTGGACGAGCCGCCACGCCTACATCCTCAACGCCATTAACCGCTCCGAAAGACTTAAACAACATTGGACAAAAGTGGACTTTCGACCAGCGTTGATGCTTTCTTCCTGCTTCTACGACCCTTGCCTAGCTGGGCTTGCAACCCAACCCCGGCAGCGGGATCTCCACAGGCGTGACTTCCCCCCAAGCTGGGGGTAGTTGAGGGTAAATACACCTCAAAATACCACCCCACCAAGTTAATCGCTGCGTTGAGATCCCGGTCTTTCTCTAAACCGCAACTCTCACAACGAAACACCCGCTGGTGCAGCGGCATCTGCTGTTTATGCTGGCAACAAGAACACAGCTGGCTGGACGGATAAAACCTATCCGCCACTACCACCTGACAGCTGTAGAGCCTAGCTTTATACTCTAGCTGTCGCCTGAACTCATAGAAACTACACTCGGCTAGACTACTAGCTAACTTGTGGTTCTTGAGCATCCCCGAGACGTTCAGGTCCTCTATAATTACCACCCGATACCTCTTAGCTAGATAGGTAGTAAGCTTGTGTAGGTTGTCCCGACGAATATCAACTACTCTCTTGTGGAGTCTTGCCACCTTCTTAACTGCCTTCCGCCGGTTTTGCGACCCCTTAACTTTCCTGGACAACCGCCTTTGCAACCTCCTCAGCCGCTTCCTAGCCTTACAATAGGGCTTGGGGTTGCCAAAAGTCCCCCCGTCAGAACACGTGGCTAGATTGTTAACTCCTAGGTCAACCCCAACGACGTCCCCTTCCTTCTCCAGCTCCCCTGGCTCAGGCGCCTCATACTTGAAGGAAATAAACCAACGGTGGGCCCGCCGGCTGATAACAACATTCTTGGGCACAACCGCAGGCAAGACCTCGTAACAAGCTAACCAGCCGAAAATCGGAACCTTGATTTTGTTGCCGGAAATTCTAATCCCACCTTCTAGGTAAAAGCTGTCCAGCTTCCCCTTCTTCTTGAATACTGGAAATCTAGACTTCCCAGCACGCCACCTCTTAATTGCTCTCTCCAGATTCCTAAGAGCTTCCTGCGGGGCACACTTAGAAACCTGATAGTACCAAGGATTAGCCCTCTTCACCTCGGCTACAAGTTTCTTGTGCAGATCAACTGCCGTGGGAATCTTCCGCTTCTCTGCCACAGCTTGCTTACAAAGCTCCAGTCCCCAGTTGTAAGCGTGCCGAGCAACCCCAGCGTGCTGCGCCGCCAGTGTCCTTTGCTTGTTATTCAGTCTTAACTCCGTCTTGAATCCTAATAACAAAGTACGACCTCTAGTTCAGCACTAAACCTATTGCTGTTCCCTTTGGAGCTACAAATTGGGGCATACTGAATATATATAATGTACACTGCATTCAGTCGAGACTAGAGTTCAGCTCAACCGCCCCCAAGCTCGCGGCGACTCCCCGAAGATTGCTTACATTCAGGCCCGCGGGCTGCCCCTGTCCCGTCTGGGCTTTTGGACGCCGGAGGAAGTGGAGATCGTCCGCACCTGGATTGTGCAGGATGGCGCCCCCCGCACCAGCGCCCGCTTACAGATGGGCAACTGAATAAGGCATCTGGAACCCAACCCTCACTGCCATGACCCCTCCTCAACCTTTGGCCACCGTGATTCAGGGATCCCTGAGTCGAGGGCTGGAAGCTCGCCTCAATCCCGGTGTCTCGGTAGAAGACTTGCGGGTGGGCAAATTCGTGGTGATCCAGGGGCAGCGCAACCGCTTCTTTGGCCTGCTTACTGACGTTACCCTAGAAACCAGCAACCCCCAAATTCTGGTCAATCCCCCCCGCCCGGAAGAGACCTTGCTGCAGGAGGTGCTGGCCGGTACCGGCACCTACGGCATTATTGCCCTCACCCCGATGCTGATGTTGGTGCCGCGGCAAACGGAAGGGGAAAGGCTGTATCCCCTGGTCAATCCCGAACGGCCAGAAGCGTTGGCAGCTCCCCTCGGCCAAGAACCCCCTTCCGCTGGCGCCATGGAGCTGCTGCCCGTGAAAACAGTGCCCGCCCATTTTTCGCAAGTGTATGAGGCACGGGAACTGGACTTTCGCACCGTCTTCGGCTGGGAAGACGACCCGGAGCGGCGCAACTTTGCTATCGGCCAGCCCCTCGACATGGCTGTGCCCATCTGTTTGGACTTGGATCGCTGGGTGGAGCGCAGCAACGGCATTTTCGGCAAATCGGGCACCGGCAAGTCCTTTCTAGCCCGCCTGATCCTGGCCGGCATCATCCGCAAACGGGCAGCGGTGAACTTGATCTTTGACATGCACTCCGAGTACGGCTGGGAGGCGGCCAGCGAAGACAAACACGCCAGCACCGTCAAGGGCTTGCGGCAGCTCTTTCCCGGTCAGGTACAGATCTATACCCTGGATCCCGATTCCACCCGGCGGCGAGGGGTGCGGGATGCGCAGGAGCTCTTCATCGCCTACAACCAGATCGAGGTGGAGGATCTGGCCCTGTTGGCAGAGGAGCTGAACCTATCGGAAGCCAGCCTGGAAAACGCCATTATCCTGCGCAACGAGTTTGGCCGCGACTGGATCAGCCGCCTCTTGAGCCTTTCCAACACCGAGATTCAAGAGTTTTGCGAACAGAAAATGGGCAACAAAGCCTCGATGATGGCCCTGCAGCGCAAGCTCACCCGCCTTGACAACCTCAAGTACATCCGCAGCACCCTGCCCCACAACTACATCGGCCAGATTTTGGATGCCCTCAGCCGCGGCATTCACGTGGTTATCGAGTTTGGATCCCAGTCCAACCTGCTCTCCTACATGTTGGCTGCCAACGTCATCACCCGCCGCATTCACCAGGCCTACGTGCACCAGACGGAGCGGTACTTGCAATCCAAAAATCCCCTCGACAAGCCCCGTCAACTGTGCATCACCATCGAGGAGGCCCATCGCTTTCTAAATCCGCGGGCAGCCAAGCAGACCATTTTCGGCACCATTGCCCGCGAGATGCGCAAGTACTTTGTCACGCTGCTGGTGGTGGATCAGCGCCCTTCCCGCATCGACAGCGAGGTGATGTCTCAGTTGGGCACTCGCATTACGGCGCTGCTCAACGACGACCAAGATATCGAGGCGGTGTTCACAGGGGTGGCGGGCAGCCAGAACTTGAAAACGGTGCTGGCCAAGTTGGACTCCAAACAGCAAGCCCTAATTCTGGGCCATGCCGTGCCCATGCCGGTGGTGGTGCAAACCCGCCCCTACGACCAGCGGTTCTACGCCGAGATCGCCGACCCCGACTGGTCTCAGGCTGAGGATGCGGAGGTGCTCCTGGCCGCTCAGAAGGCCAAGGAGGAGCTGGGACTGTAGGGAGAGCTCCCCCAAAGTCCCGTCATCAAGCACAGCAGCAAGCACCGCAGGGGGGGGAAGGCCATCATCCCTCTCAGGATCCACCGCCGCATAACCACTACGGGCCAGTAGGAGTTGGAGAAAGTGCGGGTGAGCAGATCCGTGAAGAGCAGCACCACCCAGTTTTCCCAGCGGCGACGGCGACCGTAGCGGCGCAGGACTTTGACATCTCCCAGATCCTCATGCCGTCTCCAGGCGTCTAGGAGCACCTGGGCCAGGGCAGCGGCGTCGCGGATGCCGAGGTTGAGCCCTTGGCCAGCCACCGGATGGCAGTGGTGGGCGGCATCTCCCACCAAGGCAAGACGATGCTGATAGTAGCGGCGGCTTTGCCGTAGGCGAGCCGGGAAAACCTGGGGCCGGTTCAGCAAAGTGAGCTGGCCGCTCTGACCGCCGTAGTAGCGCTGCATCTCGGCCAAGAAGTCGGCCTGAGGAAGGGCCAGGGTGGCTTTGGCCTGCTCGTGGGGCATGATCCAGACCACCTGACAGCGGTTGCCGGGCAGGGGCAAGATGGCGAAGGGGCCGGCAGGCCAGAAGCGCTCGTAGGCAATGTTTCGGTGGTCTTGGGAAGGGGCCACCAAGGCGGTGATGCAGGACTGCCAATAGTCCCAGCCGTCGCTAGGGATCCCTGCCCACTGCCGCACCTGGGAGCGCAGGCCGTCGGCGGCGACCACCAGGGAGGCCCGCAGTTGGCGACGCCCCTGGGCCGTTTCCAGCTCTACCTCGGCTGCAGCCTTCCCATAGGTTACGCTCTCCACCTTGGCTTCGTAGTAGCAGCTAATTTTGGGATCGGCAGCCACCTGCTCCTGGAGCGCCTGCTGCAGCCAGGCATGCTCGCCACAGTAGAAAACTGCCGCTTCCCCCACATCCTCCGGTCTAAACGTCACCCGCTGGGGAGCGTTGGCGTCGGTTAAAATCACCTGAGCAAAGGGCGTAATGTGGGGAGCCAGCGCCTCCCACACCCCGACGGCCCGGAAGATGCGGATTGACAGCGGCGAAAGGGCATAGGCCAGGGGGCGCTGTTTGACTGCCTCAGCCGACTGGGCCTCAATGAGGGCCAACCGCAGGCCGGATCCCCGCAGGGCACAAGCTAGGGTTAAGCCCGCGATGCCTCCGCCGACGATAATCACGTCGTAGAGGGCTGCCAAAGTATCCGGAGTGGGAGCAAGAGTTGTCATCTCTCTTATTCTCCTATTGGCTGCTGTGGGCAACCACTTCTGTGCGGGTGGAGTCTGCCGACGTGGCGGCTCGCACGGCCCGGAACATGCCAAAGCGGCAGAGGCCGGTGCCGAAGGCCAGGCGCATGAGCAAGAAAGTGGGCACCTCCCGTAGCGACTTAATCAGGCCCACCAAGCCAAACTTCAGCAACCCTTCGGGACGGACAATGCCCTGCCAGATGGAATCCAGCCAAGAGGGAAGGGTCTCCTGAGTCCAGTCGGCGGTTTCTACCCGTCCCGCCACCAGGCCAGTAGCCTCCAACTGCTCGGCAAAGCCTTCGATGCTGGAGAAGGAAGGGTGTGACCATTGATCCAACAGTTGCCGCATCACCAGCCGCTCCCAAAAGTTCAGGGGCTTTTGCCGGTCGTCCCGCTGGTTCCAGTCGGCCACCACCAGGATCCCCCCTGGCTTCAACACCCGCAGCATCTCTTGGGCATAGCGGGCCTTGTCCGGCATGTGAGGCCCTGCCTCAATGGACCACACCACATCGAAGCTGGCATCGGGGAAGGGCAGGTCGAGGGCATCTGCCACCTGAAACTGGACAGGCAGATCAGGGGGGGTGAGCTCCTGGGCCCGCTTCACCTGCTGAGGACTGATGGTGATACCGGTTACAACAAAGCCGTAGTCGCGGGCCAAGATGCGGCAGCTCCCACCAATGCCGCAGCCCACATCCAACACGGTTGTCCCTGCAGGCAGTCGATCCAACCCCCCCCAGCGCACCATCTCGTGGACAAAGTCGTGCTTGGCCTGCAGAAAATTTTTTCGTTGGGGAGGAGAGCCGTAGTGGCCTAGGTGAATGTGTTCGCCCCAGTAAAACTCTAGGATCCCATCCCGAGTCCACTCGTCGTAAGACTTGGCCACAGAGGCGGGAGACTCGTATTTGCGAGCAGTCAACAGATAGGCTGCCAAGCCCACGGCCAGCAGCACAGCTATGCCCAAAGCCCAAAAGATTGGATTCATCGGATCAACCATGAAGTTTCTATGAAGTCCCTCTGCGTGGTGGCAATCATTGTCGGTTGGATAGCGCAGCCCCAGGCGGAGTGCTTTCCGGTATGGGGCCAGCCAAGCAAAGGCGCAATCCCATCTTGCCCCATCTGCTGGCTCAAGGAAGAAGTCTGGGATCCCAGCAAAGGGCGGCTGGGCGAGATTTTCCAGCACGATTCCAGCATCCGTTGGGGTCGCTGCCATCACCTGCTGGATGGGGTGTTCCAGGGGCGGCAACCTTAGTAGCAGCGGCTGCTCCCTACCAAAGGTTGGCGGCGTAGCGAGCAGCTCCCCTCAGCCCCACCTGCGCATTCACCACCACCTGCACCGACAGTTGCTCCAGAAGAGGACGCATCCGCCCTTTGTCCAAAAACGAGGACAAAAACTCCCCTTGATGCAGTAGGCGCAAGAGCTTGGGCGCGATCCCCCCAGCGATGAACAGGCCCCCGCGCGGCAATAGGTGTAGGGCAAAGTTCCCGACTGCAGCCCCGTACAGGCTGATGAAAAGCCGCAGACACTCCACCGCCAGAGGATCCCGTGCTTCCATGGCAGCATTGGCAATTTGGGCTGCCGGGTCAATATGCTTAGCTCCCTTTTCCCAAGCCTCAATTTGGGCCAGCAGCTGTTCTTCTCCTGAGCCCCACTGGCTATCCCGCAAAAATTGATAAATGGCAACGATCCCCTGCCCCGAGACCACCCGCTCGGTGGAGACACGTCCGTGCCGTTTTTGCAAATACCTCAAGAGCTCCCACTCCAGAGGGGTGCGCGGGGAAAAGTCCACGTGACCGCCCTCGCTGGCATGAACTTGGTAACCCCCTTCTCCCCAGGTAAGGTAAGCCTGCCCCAAACCCGTGCCTGCTCCCATCACGCCAATCGGAGCCCGCGGTTGACGCTCACCCACTTGCAAGGTGTCCAGATCCTGGTCGCCGAGGGCAAGCACGCCATACCCCACAGCGCTGAAGTCGTTGATCAAGGCTACGCGCGGGATCCCCAGCTCTGCGGCCAATTGGCTCGACTGCAGATCCCAGGGCAAGTTGGTCACTTTGGCAGTCTGTCCCTCAGACCCTGAGCCCCTTGTTTCCATGACGGGGCCGGCCACTGCAAAACAGGCGGCAGCAGGCTGTGGATCTCGCCCCAGCTCCCGCCGAGCCTGGGCCAGAAACTCTCCCACCATTGGGGCGAGGTTGGCGTAATCTTGGCTGGCATAGCGGCAGTGGTAAAGGCTGTGCTCGGGATCCTCGGCATTGACAAGGCTGAGGCTGGTTTTGGTGCCCCCGATGTCTCCTGCCAACAACAAGTCCATACGGTTTCCTCCGGCCAGCACCTCCTTCCCACCCTGACATCTCTGGAGAGAGAATGCCAGGCCCCCAAGGCTTCCCCGCTCCTGCTGGGGAGAAGAGGGAAGGGCAAAGAAGGTGCTATGTTAACTGATGTAAAGGTTTTTAATATTGCATTTTGTCTTCTACACCTTTTTTACCCCCTCTCCAAGATGAGCCTCTGCTGTCCTCTGAGCGTTTGGCCGGGCTGGATCCCCGCCCTCTCTCGGTTCAAAGGCGTTTCCGATCCCACCATGCCATTGGGGGAATGGCAGCTCTGCTGGTGTGCCTGCCGGTTTTTGTGCAAGCGCCCCTGGTGCGATATGCCCCTTGGGTCAGTTTGGTGATGTCTTTGGGCTGGCTGGGCCTTAGCTTGCATCTCTACTCCCAGCCCCGTACCCGCCTGTGGGGAGATTTGCTGTACGGCTTTACCCTGACTTGGCTGGCAGGATCCCTGTATTGGGGCTGGCTGCGCTTTGAGCCTCTTTGGCACATGCCCATGGAAGCCTTGGGGATCCCGATTGTCTGGTGGGGGACACGGCGACGGTTTGCCCGCATCGGTACCTGGTTTTATCTCGGCTCCCTGTGGGGTACGGCGGTTACAGATCTCTACATTCACTCGGTGGGGCTGCTGCCTGAGTGGCGGCAGGCGATGCAGTTTGACCGGTTGGAGCAGGCGGTTGTCCCTTTTAGGGCGGCCCTCGACAAAATGGCTACCCCCTGGGGCCTGGGTTGGGGCATCGGCTTGGGCCTTCTGTTGCTGGGTGTTGGATTGTGGAGAGTCCAGGGATCCCGCCGCTTGCACCATTGGGCATTTGCGGGAGCAGTGCTGAATACCCTGTTGGTGGATGGGCTATTTGGCTGGGGGGCAGCTCTGCTGCGGTGAGCTGGGACATCCCCATAACTGATACATTTATGCTGAACACTGCTGAACATCACTGTTCAACTATGCAGCGATAGCATTCTGTTTGTTTCCAAACAGAATGGCGGTATCCCGCAAAGCTTTGAGTAGAATACCCAAAGCGCAGTTTCCGTGTCGTCTTACTACCAATTTTCTGCTTTGCTTTGGCTACCATGTTGGCAGACTCGAAAGTAAACAGAAAGATCAACTGGTAGTAATCCGTACTGAACATATTATACTTATACATTATTTTCAGTATAGTTGAGCTTATTATTGACTAGAGTCATGCTCTACTTCAGGTGGGAGTGGAAGTATTGGTAGGGCTGGGAGCTCCATCGGACTCCGTCCTGCCAACGTCGGCGGCAGCAGGTGCAGTTGCCGGCAGTGTAGGTTCTGGCCCGGCAGGAGGCAACTCCGGTGCCGGTGCGGGCTGAGGCAGAAAGTCGATGACCTCCCAAGTCTTGGAATCCGGTGAGCTGTAGGCCAGCAGCCACCGTTCGGGCACGGTTTTGACGCGGTCGGGCGAGCGTTGTGTAGCAACAGTTTGTGCCTTTTGGTGAGCCAGGGTGATCTGGAAGGGATCCCCTTTGCGGCGATAGGGGCGGCGGGATCCCGGCGGCTGCACGCTCAGGGTGTAGGTGCCGCTGAGGTGATGGCCTTCCAGGGTTTCTCCTGAGGCCAACAGCAAGGGTTCACGGCGATCTTGGCGGATTTTCACATCCTGCAATTCCAGATGTGCCGACAACCGGTCGCTGCCCACTAAGGATCCCACCGGCCCGGACAAATGAGCGATCTGATAGGCGAGGGCCTGCTGCACAATCGGTTTTGGCGGCCTGGGGCCACAGCCGACCAGCAGCCCCACCAGCACAATAGCCACAAGGCTAATCGTGCCCCGCAGAACCGATCCCCTACAACTCCACCCCAGTTTTGGCATCGCTTCCCCTGAGGCCATCAGACGGTAACTAAGGTGGGGTGTTGCTTCAGGTATTCCGTATTCACGCCGGACTCGCGGGTGAGAGCCACCAGGCCGGTACGGGCGATCTCACGGATGCCAAAGCTGGTCAACATCTTGATGATGGCCACCATTTTGCCGGGATCCCCGGTTACCTCGAGAGTCAAAGACTCCTCCGCCACATCCACAATCCGGGCGCGAAACATTTGGGCCACATCCATAATGGCGGAGCGGGTATCGGGGCTGGCATTGACCTTGACCAGCATCAGCTCCCGTTCCACGCAGGGAACATGGGTGATATCGGTAACTTTCAGCACGTCGATGAGCTTGTAGAGCTGCTTCGTCATCTGCTCCACATCGTGTTCATCTCCCTGCACCACCATGGTGATGCGAGAGATCCCCGGTCGTTCGGTGGGGCCAACGGTGAGGCTGTCGATGTTAAAGCCGCGACGGGCAAACATCCCCGCAATGCGGGTTAAAACGCCAGGCTGATCCTGCACGAGGGCGCTGAGGGTGTGTTTCACGGCAACCAGAGGATAGAGAAAAAGCTGAGAAGAGGTTGGGGAAGCACCTGGGAATAACAATACCCTGAGGAAATTTTACGCCAACTTTGCCGGAATGTTTTTCGCATTGCTCCGGTCGGAGCACAGCTGCAGAGCCGGCGCCCTAGAGAAAGACAGCGCAGCCGTTAACTCTCCAAAGACCCGCGCGTAACCCCCAATTGGCTGTATAGCTTTAGCTCCTGCCACAGTTGGGATCCGCTAAGTTGTCCTTGTAAGAGTTGCTGATAGCGATGCAGGGTTTGTTGGATCTCGGCGGGGGATTCATGCAAAAATTCGATGCGCAGATAGCGCAGGCCCAAGGCCAATAATTTCGGCACATATTCTGCCCCCGTTTGGGCCTTGCCGTTGTAGAGGGTATTCCGACAGCCGGCATCGGCCTTCAAAATGTGCTCGACATTGGCCCTGTCCCTCAGCTTCACCTCGTGTTTTTCACATGGGCGACCACAATTGGTGTAATCCGTTCCGCTGGATAAAAAGGCGCAAAAGACGCAGTGCTCCATGTGGAACAGGGGCATATGTTGATGAAGGGTAACCTCATACCTATGGGCGGGGCCGGCTTGCAGCAGGGATCCCAGTTGCTCATGGTTGAGGTCATAGGAAGCCGTCAGGCGCTCCAGGTTGTAACGGGTTTTGAGATAGTGGGCCGTGATGGGATTGGCCACATTCAAGGAAAAATCCCCAATGCAGCGCTGCCCGGCAAAGAAACGGAGATGATCGTAATTTCTCACCAAGTAGCCATCGGCCCCAGCGGCCAACACTTGCTTTAGGATCCAGGTTTCTCCCGGCTTGGTGATGCGGGGCGGGGCAGCCCACAGCTCCACCTCAGGATGGATGGCTTTGGTTGTGCGGATCACCTCCCGATAGCGGCGGGGATCCTCAAACTCCAGATAGATCTGCCTAATACCGCTGGCTATCGCCGCCGGCAGTTGCGCCGGATCCCGCACCAACACCACCAACTGCGGGGATCCCCTTTCGGGCTCCTCCTGAGAAGGCACCAGATCTTGCCAGCGAGCTTCGGGATTGAGTTGCCAGCGCGGGGGCTGAGCTCGCAGAGCTTGTAGGCGTTCCACCGCTTGTCGGCGCATCTGGTTGAGCAGGCTCACCGGCAGCATTACCTCCCCCTGCAAGGCATTGTGCAGGGATCCCAACTTGAAGGGAGTGGAGCCCAAACGGCCCAGTTGCTGTCGCAGTTTTTCGGTGGTGAGGGGTTGGCGGTGGGCAGCTTCCAGGGGCAGCGGCGAATCCACCTGCACCGTATGGCCTTGCTCATCCCGCAGGATCAGCGTCAGCGGGGATCCCACTTGGCCGTGAACCTCCATGTGGACGGGCCGCTGAAAGCGGGGGTGATCCCCGGCGTAGCTCTGGCGCAGGCGCTTTTCCAGTTCCGGGTCGCTGGTCTTCCAGAGGCGATCCCCCACCCGCAGACGTTTGAGATCAATGACCCCCTCTCCGAAGCTGAGCCAGGCCAGCCCCTGCTTCTCTTGCACCCGGTAAACTCGCCCCCCCTGCTCCGGCAACTCCGGCTGCCCCTGGTCAAACACCACGCCGTCCCCAGCTTTGAGGGGTGCCTCCAGCCGGATCCCCACCTGATCCTGTTGGATCCCCACCACCTGCCCCAGGTAAACCCCCCGTTTCTTGCCAAACCGCGCGTGCACCAGCTCCTGGTTGTTGATGCCCCGCAGCCAGCCTGTGTAGAGCCCACGAGAAAAGCTCATCTCCAGCTCGTAGCGTTCCTGTTGCGAGGGCTGCCACGGCTGTCCCACCCCCAGCGCATCCAAGGCCTGCCGATACACCCGCGTTACATTGGCTACATATTCTGGGGATTTCAGCCGGCCCTCAATTTTCAGACAGCGGATCCCCAGCTTCACCAGCTCCGGTAGCACCTCCAGCCCGGCCAAATCTTGAGGGCTGAGCAGATACCGCTTCTCCCCCAAGTCGCGGCGGATCCCGTCTACCACCAGCTCATAGGGCATGCGGCAGGCTTGAGCACATTCCCCCTGATTGGCCGAACGCCCCCCCAGCGCCTCGCTGGTCAGACATTGCCCCGAGTAGGCCACGCACAACGCCCCATGCACAAAGACCTCCAGAGATAGAGGGGATCCCTTCTCTTGCAGATAGGCCTGGATCTGGGCGATTTCCCGCAGGGAACATTCCCGCGCCAGCACCACCACCTCACAGCCCAGCTCGGCGGCAAACTCCGCTCCCACTCCACTGGTGATGGTCATTTGCGTGGAAGCATGGATGGGGAAATCGGGGGAAAGATGCCGGATCAGGCGGGCGATGCCAATATCCTGCACAATCACCGCATCCACCCCCGCCGCAATCATCGAGCGGATGTATCCCTCGGCTTCCGTCAGCTCCCTTGGAAAAACCAGAGTATTCAAAGTAACATAGCCCCGTACCCCCCGCCGGTGCAGCCAGGCCATCAGTTCCGGCAAATCCGCTTCCGTAAAGTTGCGGGCGCGCATCCGGGCGTTGAAGCGCTCCAGCCCAAAGTAAATGGCATCGGCTCCGTTTTCCACTGCCGCCTTGGCACACTCCCAATCCCCCGCCGGGGCCAGCAGCAGGGGCAACTTGGTGGTCAGAGGCGGCGCCTCAAAGTGATCCGTTTCCGCGAAATCTATCCCAGCAGCTTTCATCGGAAGACAGCCCCACAAAGAGAACAAGGGATCCTTTCCCATTCAAAATCAAAAAACCTGAGAGCAGGATCCCCTTGTCTCAGGTCAAGCTGCCTCTGCCGGCGGCCTCTTAACAAAAAACTCGTTCCGTCCGCAAAGGGTCTAGGTGACATACTCCCATCGCTGACCCTACGGGTACAGGGTGGGCTTCTCGCTTCATCGGGGAGCTTTCGCAAGAACCCTCAGCGAGCAGACACGGGATGTCCCACCGCGTAGTCGCACCAGATTCCGGCAAAAGCCGTTTTGTGCAACTGCTCCCATCATACACCATGTGGGGGTATCTGTATCCCGGCACTGACCCTACGTACAGTACGGGGCTTAGCTACCCCCACACCCCCATAAGCTAAGAAGCCACCAGCACATTCAGGATCCCGGTGAGGACGGCGCTGAACAAAGCCAACGTTAGGTAGCGGCCAACAGCCGGGTTGTCACCCAGCAGCCGATCGGAAGCGCTGATGGTGAAAAACAAAGACCAGGCCTGAGTAGCGTTGATGGTCTCAAATTGGTTGAATTCAGTGGTGAAGATCTTAGCCATGACTCAATGCTCCCTACAGCTGTGGGTTCGCACCCCTACCTTAACAAAAGTTAACAGCAGCTGCCACGTTTGCGCGGCTACATCAGGACACCGCCGAACAAGGCTGGAATAGGCAGCGTTTTATGGGAGAGCTGGGTACACAACCCTCGGAGGGATCTGCATCTAGCGTGGATCAGTTGTATGCGACTCCGTATATAGTATTGGGTGATGCGGGATCCCCACCCAAAAT
Organism: Thermostichus sp. MS-CIW-34; assembly: GCF_054060435.1. Taxonomy (NCBI): domain Bacteria; kingdom Bacillati; phylum Cyanobacteriota; class Cyanophyceae; order Thermostichales; family Thermostichaceae; genus Thermostichus; species Thermostichus sp. MS-CIW-34. The sequence goes on from NZ_JBSSDE010000001.1 coordinate 68,104, forward strand.
AGGGGCTTTGCCCCTCGACAGAGGTCGAGCAGATGTTCTAACCTTGGCTTCTAGGGTGGCCCAAGAGCGCTCTTCAAGATAGGTGTGCCGGGGTGTTGTCAGCGATGGCCAACCGGGATCCTAAGGCTGAGAGTGTGCCGCATCGCTAGCCTAAGCCCTGTTGAGCGGGTTTAATCTAGGCAGCTTTTGATTTGCCCCAGGCTGTTGGTTAGTACTTAGGAAGCTGACCCCATAGCAACCAGAACAAGGCGCGATGCCGGGAGTTGAGATGAGAATGACGCGTTGTAATGTAGTATCGCCTGTGCGCTCCCTCTGCCGCTGTGCAGCTCAGGTGAGCAGCATAGCCGGGATCCTGATCGGGACGGCTTGGGGGGGTTTGGCTGTGACTCCTGTTTGGGCTCAGGAGAGTGCTCTACTGGCTCAGGCTGCGGCAGGCCCCATGAGCCGGCAAGAGGTGGCGGAGCGGCTAAATCTGGTGCCTGTTTTTGCCATTGTGTCTCAGAACGGCACCCCCGTTGTCGCCAATGTGGAGCGAGATGGCCGCACCATCCAAGTGGTTTCCTTCTGGCTGGATCAGGCCCAGGCCCAACAAATGTTGGAGCAGGTGAAAGCCAGCAACCCCGAGATAGCCAGTCAAGCCCGGGTGGTGCCTCTCTCGCTGGGGTATGCCTACGAAAAATCGGAAGAGGAGCGCGCCAAGAATAGTGACCTGTATTTTGAGGTGGTGCCTCGGGCTTCTGATGTGGAAGCAGCCAAGCAGGTGCTGAAGGAAACCGGTCAAGATGTGCCTGCAGAAGCGATTGGTGTGCCTCTGTTCTATGGCCGCTCCGGAGAGGGGCTGCTGACCATCGAGCAGGATGGCCATGAGGTGGTGCCCTTCTTCTTCGACCGCAACGATTTGCGGAGGGCTTTGGATCGGGCGGCGGCGCAGAACCCGGATGTAGTTGGAAAGACCCAGATTGAAGTGACCTCGCTGGCCATTGTGGTGGAGCGCATGTTGGCTCCCGACGCACAGGCCGATGTGCAGAAGATCGCTTTTATCCCCTCTCGCTCGGCGCTGGAGTACATCCAATCGCTGGCCCGACCGGCCAATCCTTCCGCAAGTCCCCAGCCTCAGCGTTAACCTAAGCCCCTGATGGGATCCCCGTCTGCTCTGGTGAAGCGGTTAACAGAGTGGCGTGCCCAAGCCCTGAGGGCGGCAAAAGCGGCTGGGATCCCTGCCGAGGAAGTGGAGATTTTGCTCAAAGAACGGCTGGGGTGGGGGCCGTTGGAGCGGTTGATGGGTCGCGCTCCGGCTGGGGAGGGGGATCCCCTGGAGGAGGTGCAGGCCCTTTGGCGGCAAAGGGTGGAAGAGCGCATCCCCCTACAGTACCTGTTGGGCAAAGTTGAGTGGGCGGGCTTGAGCTTGCGGGTGACGCCGGCGGTGCTGATCCCACGCCCGGAGACCGAGCTGCTGGTGGAGCAGGCTTCCCTTTGGCTACAGGCCAATCCTCTGCCGCCGGGATCCTGTTTTGCCGACCTGGGTACAGGCAGCGGGGCGATTGCCATTGCGTTGGCCCATCAGCACCCCCAGTTGCGGCTTCTGGCCGTGGATTCTAGCCCAGAGGCCTTGGCTATTGCAGCAGACAATGTGGCAGCCCACCATCTGCAGGAGCGGGTGAAGTTGCTGCTGGGATCCTGGTTTGTACCTTTGGATCCCTGGCGGGGGCAGCTGCGCGGCCTGGTTTCCAACCCTCCCTACATTCCCTCTGCCGAGCTGGCCTCGCTCATGCCAGAGGTGCGACTGCACGAGCCGCGACAAGCTCTGGATGGGGGAGAAGACGGCCTAGCCCACTTGCGGCTGTTGATTCAAGCAGCACCGGATTACTTGGCCCCGAACTCCTTTTGGGCGGTGGAAGTGATGCGAGGCCAAGCCCCTTGGGTGGCGGAGCAGTTGCAAGCTAGAGGCTGCTATCGGCAGATCCAAGTTCACCGAGATCTGGCCGGGGTTGAACGGGTGGTCAGCGCCCACTTCGTCGGATAGAAAAGGGTAGGATCCCATAAGACAGGGTATTGCCGCAGCCCGATTGCCTCAGCGGGACGTAGTCCTCGCTGTCCAAAACTCAAAGATCCAAACCCAAGGATCTGAACCTCGACGGGATCCCCCGTCTTTCCTTCGGAGCACCTCTTGAGGAAACCCTTGCCTGCAGCCAAACCCGATCCACTCCCCCAGCAGGCCGCCCCTGCCGACGGGCAAGGGGCTGTGGATTGGCAGTTTGCTTTTGAACGCTCTGAGGTGATGCGGGCCTTTCAACAAGAGTTGCTCGTCAGCATCGGCCACGAGCTGCGCAACCCCCTCAGCAGCCAGATGGGATCCCTGCAGTTGGTGTTGTCGGATCTATGTGACTCTCCCGAAGAGGAGCGGGAATACCTTCAAAGTGCCAAAGAGGCGGTAGAGCGCCTGATCAAGCTGCTTGAGGAATACACCCGCCTGGCTCGCCATAACCTGCCCATCAAACCTCTGCGACCGGAACCGACTCGACTACGCCCCCTCCTGCAGGATGTGTACAGCCTAACTCGCCTACAGGCCCAGGATCAGGGCATTCGCTACGAATGGCCGGTTCTACAACCCACCTCGGCCTTTGAGGTGCCCCTTCTCCCCGACAGCCTCACCGTTTGGGCGGATCCCCACGGCTTGGTGCAGGCGCTGCTGGGAGTGTGTCGCTGGGGCATCCGCACCCTACGCTACGGTTCGATGGCTTTGCACCCCTATCCCACCGCAGAAGAAGAGGGGCGACTGTGCCTGGGGTGGAACCTTGAGGGGCGATGCCATGTGCCCATTCAAACAGAGGGCTGTGCCGTCTGGCGGGTAAGCGAGCGGCTCCTGAGAGAAATGGGAGGCCAGCTGGAACTCTGCGAAAGCGGCCCCTACCGAGTTGGCATCAAGGTGACCCTGCGCCTCGCCCATTGAACCCCAGGCCAGAGGGACTTGGGCCTATCGGCTTCTCAAAGCTGGCCAGTTGGCATCTGCCCTCTTGATCAAGCCGGGGATGTCGCGCTCCCAGTTACGCTGTACCCGCTGGTTGGCGTTCAGGTACAGCTTGTCATCGACGATTTTCCAGGCAAAGGGATCCACCGGGTAAAGGTAGTTGTGGGCCACGGCCCAGGCACAAAACCCGCCGTACTGGGGGGCAAAGCGCTCTGGGTTGTTGCGAAACCGCTCTCGATTGTCGGCGCTGGCAAACCTCCAGGTTACCCCTCCCCACTCCCATTCATACTCTGGGGATCCCTTGACCGGCTTGCCGTCGATGAAATAGGCCACCGGGTCATAGCCCCGCAGGGCCAGGCCGTCCGTCGCAAAAAAAGGGCCTGGGGATCCCTCCTCGGCAGCCCCAACAACCTGTCCTTGGGCTGGGCGAGACAGGAGCCAAGCTGGGTGAGAAGCAACAGCTCCAACCATCAGCAGCAGCGAGAGCAAAACCCAACGATTTTTGACCATCACGACCTCCCAAGTCCTCAATCGAAAATCGAAATGAGCAAGAAAGCCTTACTCTTCCCCTTCAGGTTCCAAAAGACATCTGACAAAAGACATCTGAGGAGATGCTGGCTTCCGGGGACTGGGAACAGTTTGGCCACAGCGAGGAGATTTGCCTGTGATTTGGATCGGGGAGATCCAATCTAAAAAAAGCTCAACCTTCTCGGCGCAGGGCCAATTCGGCCCGATCCAGTTGCATTAGCACCCGCTCCACCTTTTCGGGGTTGAGAGGTCGACTGGAAGTGCGGTACTGGGAGGCCAGCGTGTTAAACACCGTGCGCAAAGTGGTAAAAGACTGCAGCTTATCGTAGCGATGGCCGTGGTAGCGCCCAGAAAACTCCTGGATGGCTTGCATGGCTTCCGCTCGCGCCTCTTCCGGGTTCATCAGGGGATCCCCTTCGGAAAGGACGGTGCGCAGGGTTTGGATCAAGGTCATGCTGTCTTCGTAATACTTGCCGGTGAGACGGGCAGCCTGAGCAACTGAACTCCCTGATCCCAGCAAAAGGGCTACAGACAGGAGCAGGCTGACAAGACGCAGAAAAAAAGTTTTGAGCATGGGGAACCTAATGTAACTTATTTTTAAGCATAAGCCACAGCAACACCAGAGGAGTCATCCAAAAGATGCTGTTCACGCCCTTCAGCGACTTTCTGCAGAAGCTGGGCCAGTACGGATCCCATTGGACAATGCTGGCCCTAATCTTGGGGTTTGCCTGTGCTCACAGCGGATTAGCCTACTTGCGGCCCTGGGGGGAAAGCTGGCTGGGATCCCGTCTGTACCGCATCTTCTTTGCTCTGGTGAGCCTCAGTTTGGCACCACTGTTGCTGATCTATTTTTTTAACCATCGCTACGACGGGGTGATTCTCTGGGATCTCCAAGCCGTCCCGGGCATTCGCACCACCGTTGCTCTTTTGTCTGCCCTCTCTTTTTTCTTTTTGTATCCGGCCACCTTCAACTTGCTGGAGATCGCCGCCATTCGCAAGCCGGAGATCCACCTGTTTGAAACCGGGATCATCCGCATCACCCGTCATCCGCAAATGGTGGGCCAGGTGATCTGGTGTGTAGCCCATACCCTTTGGATTGGCTCCAGCTTTATGGCGGTGACCTCGCTTGGGCTCATTGCCTACCACCTGTTTGCGGTTTGGCACGGGGATCACCGCCTGGAGCGGAAATACGGGCAGGCCTTCCGCGATCTCAAGGCGCGCACCTCCGTGATCCCCGGCTTGGCCATTCTGCAGAAGCGACAGCAACTGCGCCCGCGAGAGTTTCTGCGCTGGGCCTATCTGGGGGTATTCAGCTTTGTATTGATTCTTTATGCTTTCCATCCACAAATGGTTTCTGCAGCCAGCCAAGTTGCCTGGTAGCATGATCCCAAAGAACTTCTTTAGTTTGGGAGTGATGGCCTTGCAAGTTGCTTTAGATGCTTTTAATCAAGAACTTTTGACAAGTGATGGGTTGGTTTTGGTGGATTTCGGCGCCCCTTGGTGTGGCCTGTGTCGCTTCATTCAGCCGATTACCGACCGTCTCGTAGCCGAGTGGGGAGGGGCGGTCAAAGTACTGCGGGTGAATGTAGACGACAATTTTTGGCTGCCGCGCCGCTATCGGGTGCGCTCTTTGCCAACCCTAATTTTGTTTGAGAAAGGTCAAGAAGTGCAAAGGCTGGAGCACTTCGCCAGCCGCGATGAGGTGCTTCGCCGCTGCGAGCAGTTGTTTCTTGACCACCTGCGCTACCTGGGTTCGGGAGCCTGCTCATCCTCGTTTGAGCCCCAAGCCCCGCCGCCCGGCGTGTAGAGGGTGATCACGTCGCCGGCTTTTAGGGAGCGGCTGATTTTGCCAGGCAAGGGATCCCCGTTGAGGAGGTTGATCCCCACTTGGCCTGGCCCGCCTCCCTGTTCTCCTTGGGGGGCATAGTGGCGCCGCTCGGTGAGCAGGGAGAGGGTGCAATCCTGCAAAGTCTGGATGGAGCGGATTAGCCCCCAGCCGCCCCGCTGTTGGCCATGGCCGCCGGAATCCTGGCGTAGCTCGTAGCGCAGTACCCGCAGGGGATACTCCAGCTCCAGAGCCTCGATGGGGGTGTTGAGGGTATTGCTCATGCCCACATGCACTCCATCCAGGCCCGGTCGCTGTCGGCTGGCCCCCTGACCACCCCCCAAGGTTTCGTAGTAGGTGAAGTGGCGGTTGCCCAGCACACAGTTGTTCATGGTGCCCTGCCCCTGAGCGATGCTCCGCAATCCGGCCACGGGAGCCAGAGCTTTGAACACCACATCGGCAATGCGCTGCGAGGTTTCCACATTGCCCGCCACCACTGCTGCCGGAAACTGGGCATTCACCAAGCAGCCGGGCGGCGCCACGATCTCGATGGGATCCTCCAAGCCGACATTGCTGGGGGCCGTGGGATCCAACAGACAGCGCAGGGCAAACAACACCGCCGAGCGGGTGACGGCCAGGGGCGCGTTCAGGTTTCCCGCCATGGCCGGAGCAGTGCCGGTGAAGTCCACCCGCAGCTTCTCGCCCTCTACTTCCACCTGCACCCGAATCTCAAGGGGCGCGGGCGGATCCCCGTAGCCCTCCAACCAATCCTCAGCCGTGTAGATCCCATCGGGCAGAGCCTGAATTTGCGCCCGCATCCGCCGGCGGCTGTACTCGATGACCCCTGCGATCAACTGCCAAGCTTCCTCTTCTCCAAAGCGGGCCAGCAACTCCCGAAACCGGCTCATCCCCACTGCGCTGGCCCCCACCTGGGCCTGCAGATCCCCCCGCCGCTGCTCGGCATTGCGCACATTGGCCAGGATTAGGCGCAGCAGATCCTCCTGCCAGTACAACTCTCCTTCTAGAGAGAGCCCAGCCAGCCGTACCGGCGGGATCACCAGCCCCTCTTGCCAAAGTTCTGTGGAGTCGGCGGGCATGGAGCCAGGGCGCATCCCTCCAATATCAGCGTGATGAGCACGGTTCACAGCATAGGCGCAAATCCGGTCGGGATCCCTCCAGCCGGGAATGGCCGCGACCACCGTAACGTCCGGCAGATGGGATCCCCCCTGGTAGGGATCGTTGAGGAGAAACACATCTCCGGGTCGCGGGTTGGCTGCCACCACCGCTCGCACCGCCTGCGAAAGGGCGCCCAAATGCACTGGGATGTGAGCTGCCTGGGCAATGCAAGCCCCTTGCGAGTCAAACAGAGCTGTGGAGCAATCCCGCCGTTCCTTGATGTTGGCCGAGTATGAACCGCGGATGAGGCGCGCCCCCATCTCTTCGGCAATCCCCGCCAGAGCGTTGGCCATGACCTGCAACCGGATGGGATTGGAGACAGGATAGTTGCTATCCATATCCCTCAAAGCCTACGCCCCAGCCAAACGGCCACCCTGCGGATCCCTTGCCAGAACTGCAAACGACGTTGCCAGCGGTCAAGGGTATGGCGATTCTCGCGCAGACGATCCCGCAGACGCAGCAACTCAGCGGGAGTGGGAGCCAAGGCCTGTTGAGCTGCTTCTCGCCAATCCGCCATGGCCTGCTCTGTGACCCCAAGAGCCGAGCGCAGCTTCAAAATGACAGGAATGAGAGCAACCAGGGCCAAAAACAGCAAGCCGTTGAGGCCGCAAACTGCCCAGACAGCCCATCCCGAACTCCAATTGGCATTCACAGAGAGCTCCGGGTAGGGATCCCGACAAGGCTCACTGCTGCTGCAGCATCAAGGGGCGCAACACCCGGCCATCCCCCACCACAACCACCGTTGACAGCACCTGCTCACCACGGCGGAAGGTAATCGGCACCGATTGGCCTACCGGGGTATTTTGGATGATCTGCTGCACATGTTGCACGGAGGTGACCCGCTGCCCATCCACTCCAATCAAAATATCGCCCTGGGCCAGACCGGCTCGTTGAGCAGGACCATCCTGGAGCAAGCCGACCACCTGCACCCCCTGAACTCGAAGTGCGGGGCCGAACAGACGACGGCTGATGGCGCTCTGGGCTTGCTCGCCGTTCACCGTTTCAATGGCAACTCCAATGAAGCCGTTGCCGACAGCATAGGAGGCAGGCGACCACTGAACCCCGAAGCTGTTGGCGTCGCTGCTGACCTGAACCGTGGAGCCGTGGTGGTTGTAAGCTTCACCCCCAACCGAGTCGCAGGGGTAGGCCACAACTGCATCTGCCAGCAAGAAGGAGATGGGCAGGGCTAGGGCAAGCTTGAACAGATGGGTTGGTTTCTGCATGGTTCGACCCTGGAAACGGTGAAGTAGAAATGAGCTTGAATCCGCGAAGCACTTGGGTGGATGCACCAGCCAGGTGTGGGCAGCTTGCACCGCCCCTCCCTCAGTGATAAACCCAAAATCGCCAACTGTCGATAGGCTTGGCCGTGCTTCTGGGCTGGATCCCAAGGTTTTGCCGGCCTTCCTGTAGCAATTCTTCAAGGTCTTGGGATCCCTGGCAGCACTGGGTTGGCTCGGCGGGGCTCACAAACCGGCAAAGCGATCGGTGGCTTCCAGGAGGGCGGTGCGGATTCCGGGCTCGGTGATGGAATGGCCAGCATCGGGGATCATCCGAAACTCTGCTTCTGGCCAAGCCTGATGCAGCTCCCAAGCAGAGATGGGCGGGCAGACCACGTCGTAGCGCCCCTGGACGATCACCGCCGGCAGATGCCGCAGCCGTCCCACCCCCCTGAGGAGCTGATCCTCCGGATCCAAAAAACCGCCGTGGACAAAGTAATGGCACTCAATGCGGGCAAAGGCCTCGGCAAACTCTCCCCGACCAAAGCGCTCGATGAGCTCTGGGCTGGGGATCAACTTGCTGGTGCTGGCCTCCCAGACGGACCAGGCGCGAGCTGCCCTCAGCCGTACCTGGGGATCTGGGTCGTTGAGGCGGCGGTGGTAGGCTGCCAGCAGGTCATCCCGCTCTTCGGGAGGGATCGGCTCCAGGTAATGTTCCCAAGCATCGGGGAAAAAGTAGCCGGCTCCCGACTGGTAAAACCAGCGGAGCTCAAAAGGGCGCAAGAGAAAAATGCCCCGCAAGATAAACCCCAGGCAGGCTTGGGGGTGGGTTTGCCCATAGGCCAGGGCAAGGGCACTGCCCCAGCTGCCCCCGAACACAAACCAGCGATCAATGCCCAGATGCTGGCGCAACTTCTCGATATCCGCCACCAGATCCCAGGTGGTGTTCTCCCGCAGCTCGGCATAGGGGCGACTTTTCCCGCAGCCCCGCTGATCGAACAGCACCACCCGCCAGCGGCTGGGATCGAAATACTGCCGGTAGATGGGATCGATCCCGCCTCCAGGCCCCCCGTGCAAAAACACCACCGGCTTGCCTGCCGGGTTGCCGCACTGCTCGTAGTACAGGGTGTGGAGGGAGGAAACCGCCAGAAAGCCTTGATCGTAGGGCTCGATGGGGGGATAGAGATCGCGCGACATAACTTGAAGCTCTGCTGGTCATCACTCTCAGGGTCTGCGCAGGGCAATGGTGGCCTTGGGCGGGATCCCTTCCTGAAAGGTCTCGCCATCCGCGGCCAGGATGACAAATTGCAGCTCCTGACCCGGCTGGGCGCCCAAATTGCTCCAGGGGATGGCCACCTCCAAACAGGCATCCACCACCGCCTTCACTTGATGGCCGATGGCGTGCCAGGTGTGGTACTCCCCTGCCTGCAAGAGCTGGGCTTGCACCTCTGCCGGATGCTGGCCGGTGCCGGGAGGCGGCAGCGACAACCGCAGCAGGTGGCGGTAGTGGTAGTTGAGAGGAGCTTCTGCCGGCAACCCCTGCAGGGGAATGGGGCTGTTGACGGTGACACGGTTGGGGTAGAACCACAGCACCAGCAATTGCCTGGGCCGCTGCACCACCGAGTTAAAATCCAGCCGCAGGTAGAGGTTGAAGTGATCGAACCCGTACCAGAGGCGACGAACAATGCTGTTGCGGTGCATGGTGCCTCGGGCCGCTCCAATCTCCACCCGCCCCGCTTGGCTCCACTCCCGTTCTGCCGGACGACCGTTGATGGCCGGGTGGATAAACCCCTGCGGCAGGCGATCCCCTAGGCCGTCATGATCCTCCAGGGGAAATCGCAGCACGGTCGGCACTGCCTCTCCCAAAGCGGTGTAGAGCGCCTGCAGGTGCTCCCGAAACAACTGATCGAAAACGGCATCATGGGCGGAGGAGTGGCCTGCCCCAAACCACCAGAACCAATCGGATCCCTCGGCGGCCCAGAGGGCCTCCCAGGCTTGGGGATTGGCGCGGGGATGATCCTGAATCACCTGACGGGCTTGGGCCAGAAGCTCCCAAGCGCGGTTTTTGACGGGATCCCCAATCCAGGTGGTGAAGTCCGCCTCGATCCAGGAGCCACTGTGCAGCTGCTCTGCCGGCAAAAACTCAGTGGGAGGAAACTGATCCAGAAACTCGGAGACCGTCACCAAGCGCAGCGCCGGGTGCTGGCTGAGGCGGGTATAGAGGTTTTCCAAGAAGGGCCGGCCATCTTGGGGGTAGTACTCCCAGCAGTTTTCCCCATCCAGAGCGATGGTCACCAGCCAGGGCTGCTCCTGGGGCAGGCGGTTGCGGATGCTCTCCAGATGGCCAATGAGATCTTTGGCGGCAGCATCGGCGGGCATGGCGCTGTAGCTGAAGCCAATCAAATCCGAAAGGCGGTGATCCCGAAAGACAATCGCCAAATCCCCCCGCTCGGTTTCCAGGCGGTAGGGGCGGTAGAGCTTCTCCGGCTCCAGAATGTGGCCCTGCCCATCGCGATGAAAAGGCTGGCCCAGGCTCCACCCCAAAACCCCTTCGTCGGAGATGATCCAATCAAAGCCCTGTTCTTGCACAATCGGCACAATGGCAGGGCTCACCGATTGCTCCGAAGGCCACAGGCCCCGCGGCTCGCGGCCAAAGCGCTCCCGATAGATCTGCTTAGCCCGCTCCAGTTGGGTGTGGACATCCTGCTCCCAGTGAAAGGGGTAGCGAGGTAAGGGCAACCCTGGGCGGGCCACCCGTGCCGAGCGCTCGCTCACCAACAGGGGCAAGATGGGGTGGGTATAGGGGCTGGTGGTCAGCTCCAGTTGGCCGCTGCTCTGCAGTTTGGCGTGCTGGGGCAGGATAGCGCCGAGGATCTGTTGTTGCTTGGCGTAGATCCGCTGCCGATCCGCCAGGGTAAAACCGGATCCCATTTTGATCCAGCCCTCAATCTCAGGATCCTCCTGAAAGAGGGGATCAAACCAAGACAGGTTGTGCCAGGCCAGCAGATCCCCGAAGTCCTGCGGAGTCCAGTACTGCAGACACCAGTTCACCCCCTGAGATTCCCGTTGGTTGTAGAGCTGCCGGTAACGGGGGTAGGGCTCGATCATGGTGGGGTAGTGGCTGTCGAAAAAACGCTCGACCACAAAGCGCAGTTGATCGGGGCTGAGCTTTTCGACAGGGGATAAGGTCAGTTCCAGGTAAGGATCAAAAGCCGAGCCGGCTACGTACTCTTCGATTTGCACAATCAGGGAGGGCACCAAGTTGACCGTTTGGTGCAGGCGGGGATAGCGCTCCAGCAGCAACACCAAGTCCAGGTAATCTTTGATCCCGTGTAGGCGCACCCAAGGCATGCGATATTTACCCGCCACCGGACTTTTGTAGAGGGGTTGGTGTTGGTGCCAAACCAGGGCGACGTGCAGCGGGTAAGTCATGGGCGGTACGGGATCCAACCATCACCCGGATACTAGCCCATCTGTCTGGCTCGCGATCGTAAGAAACTCTTGAATGTCTGAGCGCTGCCGGTGTCGATGGCGGTGGGGAAAAGCTTGCCATTCGCAAGATTCCTCAGGAGAATGGCGGCAAAAGGAAGAGCTGAGCCATGACTGCCGCTACCCACCTTCTGGAACAGTCGATCGTTGTCTTTTCCCAAAACTATTTGCCCATCAGCCGGGTCAATATCAAGCGGGCAATCGTGCTGCTGCTAACAGGCAAAGCCGAACCGCTCTCGATGATGAATGTGCCGGTGTGGAAGGTGCGCTCCCCCAGCCAGGTCATTGAAGTGCCCGAACATATTCGCCTGACCATCAAGGGCAAAGAGCGCGCTTGGCGCGTGCCCCCTGTGAATCGGCGGGAGGTTTTGCGGCGGGATCACCACACCTGCCAGTATTGTGGCAGCACCCACAATCTGACCTTGGATCATGTCGTGCCCCTCTCCAAAGGGGGATCCCACAGTTGGGACAATGTGGTGACGGCTTGCGAACGCTGCAATCAACGCAAGGGCAACCGCACCCCTGAAGAAGCCAACATGCCCCTGCGCAGCAAACCCCGTGCCCCTCTCCACCCGACGGTGGCTTTTGCGGAGCAGTTCTGGCGCGAACACCAAAGTCGGCAAGAGTGACATCCTCCCGGCGCTCATCCTATGGACAGAGCGCGGGCCACCCTTCCCGTCAGCAGGACGGAGTCCTTACCTCGCGGTCGGGCATTCCTGCCCCACGCCACTTGTCTGGGTCTACAACCCCCGACAGAACAACTGGACAGGCGGTTCCCCTTCCCCAGCCTCCCCCCTAGGCACTGCCAGCTCGCAAAACAACCTCTAATCCACCCAGCACAGTTCCCAAGGCTGAGGCTGAGTCCCGATGCACCCGGTACCGGCATTCAGGGCACTGAGGCCCCCCGACAGCCCAGCTGTTGCTAACCATCCCCCAGCACTTGCAACCGATTTGGCCGCTTCCTTTGGGGTCAACCTTGGCAAAGTCCACCCCACCCTTCCAGCAAACCCACTCCAGAAGGCAGAGAATCTATCCCCAGGCAGCCTCGACGCAATCCTTGGGCAACATCCCCCTTGCCCAGCCCTTGGCCTTGAGGTCTTCCACAAAGATCTTCCACAAAGAAAAGATAGAGAGGGTCTGCCCTCGGTCTCAACGCCAATGGGCCCTCTGGAAATGAAACTCTTGGCAACCATTGGCAATGCCCTGCTGCATCCTGGCAACCTGCAGTGGTGCTCTCTTCCAGTGGCAAGACCCCTGCTGTTTTCTCGCCCCCCTGGGTTGCAGCCTTCTCAGCTGGCCTTGCAGGGCTTTGAAGCCCTTGGGCCGTTCCCAAAAGCGCCCTCTGAAGTTGTCAGGAATTGCTCCAAAACCAGGTCAATCCCCGTCGTCCGCCCGTGAGCTGGTTTGTTGGGAGGCATCTGGATAAGCCCAGTACTTGTAGGTTACCGCCAGCATAAGTAGACTTTACTACAGATTTCGCTCAGGGGTATGGCGGGGATCCATGTATCCCAGTGCTCACCCTGCGGCTAGAGCATGGGACCTATTGCCCCCGCACCCCCGTTAGTTAAAATTGTTGGTACTAGAACTGTAAGGCACAGCTTCTTCTAGCTTTGTCCAGGTTTGCGACTGAGCTACAGGTGCTCTGTTGTGGGCAAAGGGAACTTGCGCCTCGGCTGCAGCAAGCAAGATGGGGGTTGGCTTCCTGCAAGGACTCCGTCCCGCTGACGCGATCAGCAGGTTTTGGGAAAGGTTGAAGGTTGTAAGTTGGCTCAGAAGAGGACTGGGTGTTTTGGGGCAGATGAAAAGTAGCTTAGTGCAGCTCGATTATCGAGTTTATAAGTTGGCGCGGCTGTTGAGCGAATATTTGGAGTTGGGGAAATGGGTTGCCCTGTCTGCTGGCTCGCTGGGTGAAGAGCCTTCTGGCAACGAACATCAAGCCTGGCTGCACAAATTTTCAGTTTACTTGTCAGAGCAGGCTCCTTGCCCTGGCCTCAAGGATCGGGATCCCGTAGGCTAGGTAGGCCCTCCCCTGCTGCACTCAACATCCTGCTGCACTCAACATGTGGATCCCTTCTTGGTGGCCGAAGCTCAGTTTTCAGGTTTGGCTGATCTTTATCGGTCGGCTGCTTTCCCAAACTGGAACCGGCTTTACCTTGTTTTATGCCAGTCTCTTTTTTGTGAATCAGGTGGGGCTGACCGCCACCCAAGTGGGCCTGGGGCTAGGCATTATGGCTTTTGCCGGGGTGTTTGGCCGCATCCTGGGCGGCTCGATGGCCGATGGAGCTTGGGGGCGCCGTTCCACTTTGATCCTCTCTCTGGCTATTTCCACCTTGGGGTCGTTTGGGTTTGCGCTCTCCTATGACTTCTGGAGTTTTGCCCTGGCCAATATGGCTGCAGGCTTGGGGCAGGGGTTGTACTGGCCGCCTGCGGAAGCGATTGTAGCAGATCTAACCACTCGTGAGCAGCGCAACGAAGCCTACGCTCTCAACCGTCTAGGGGATAACCTGGGCCTCAGCCTTGGGGTGGCTATGGCCAGCACGCTGGTGGCTCTGACGGGGGCCTATCGGCTCTTGTTTGTAATCGACGGTGTCACTTTTCTAATCTTTCTGGCAGTACTTTGGTTTTTTATCCGGGAAACTCGGGCGACTTGTCCGGCAGCAGAGCCTGTGTTGGCAGGTTGGAAAACCGCCCTTAGAGATCGCTCCCTTTTGGTGTTTGGCCTGTCGAATATCCTGTTCACCACCTATGTGGCCCAGCTCAGCAGCAGCATGCCCCTTTACTTCCGCAATGGGGTAGGGATCCCAGAGGTGCAAATCGGCATTTTGTTTGCCTTGCATGGGGCCTTAATCGCTCTGCTGCAGATGCCGGTGGCCCGTTGGTTGAATCGCCGGACGCGCATCCAAGGGTTGCAGGGATCCGCCCTGATGTGGGGGGTGGGATTTCTTTTGGTTTGGCTTAGCGGTCTGGCGGCGGAATTGGGGGCTCCGGCCCCGGCGGTGGCAGTCTTGGCGCTGGCGGTGCTCTCTTTGGCGTTGGTGAGCTACAACCCCTCTGCCTCTGCTTTGGTGGCGGATTTGGCGCCGGATCACTTGCGGGGGGTGTATCTGTCGGTCAACTCCCTCTGCTGGGCGGCGGGGTTTGCTCTTGGCCCAATGATTGGGGGGATGGCCTTGGACTTGCCGCAACCGTGGGCAAGCGGGTTGTGGATCTTTTGGGTGATCACCGTCAGTTGGGTTTGGGGGATCCTCCGCTTTCTGAACCGCATTCTGCCCTGCAAGGTGAATAGGGCCGCAGTGCCTCCGGTGATGGAGCCCGCTCCCCTCGGTGACGCAGAACGCTAGAGCCCAGGAAAGAAGCAGATTTTGGGATCCCAGTCTTGGCCAACAGCTGGTTAGAGTATGGATGTCGAACAGGAAGGCTAGTTCTGCTCTTGTACCCTGCAATTTGGTCTCAACGGTGGAGGATCTGAATCATGAGCTTGATTGGCAACATCATCTGGCTAATCTTCGGGGGTTTGCTGACAGGTTTGGGCTACATCTTAGGAGGACTGAGCCTTTGCCTGACAATCATCGGCATTCCCTTTGGCTGGCAGAGCATCAAACTGGGGTTTGCAGTGCTTGCCCCCTTCGGAAAGGAAGTGGTGGAGTATCCCGATGCCAACAGCCCGCTGCTGCTGATCTTTAACGTCATCTGGCTATTGCTGTTTGGCTGGCCGTTGGTGCTTAACCATCTCTTCTGGGCTGTGATTCTGGCAATCACCATTGTTGGGATCCCCTTTGCCAAACAACACATGAAGTTAATTATTTTGTCGTTGTTGCCCTTTGGCCGAGATCTGCGCTGAGAAAGTGGGTGAACCTAGATTGTGGGTTTATTGAGGGGTACGGCCAAACTGGTTATTAGGCATTTCTCACTTGGGATGCAGGAGAGTTTTCTGTCGGGTTGTCAGGATTTGGGGTTGCCAATTGCCAAGGCTGCTCTCGGAGTTGCTCTATTGAACCATCGTCAAACTATTGGTAATGACTTGCCTCGTGTAATTTCCCCAAGTTTGAGCAGCTATGCTGCTGCTTCCTCGTGTTGGGCTGGAGTCATCATTGCCCAGCCAAATGCCGGTCACCAGGGGAGGGTTGGGCGTGTAGCCGATAAAGAGCAGATCCTTGTTGGCGGTGGTGGTGCCGGTTTTACCGGCTTCTCCAATGCCGAGCCGGGCAGTAGTACCGGTGCCGGAGCTGATCACCCCTTGCAGTACGGTTGTCATCTGTTGGGCGGCGGTTTCTGGTAAGACAAGTCGCTGAGAACGGGGATCCTCCCGACCAGGGTAAATCTCACGGCAGGTGCGAAAGTCGTTGGGGTTGGCGCAATCGCTGCTATCCAAGATGCGGCGGATGGTGTGGGGCCTTGACCAAAGGCCACGATTGGCAAAAGGAGTGAAGGCTGCTGTCAACTCCAGCAAGTTCACCTCCATGGTGCCAATCACCATAGAAGGATAGGGTTGCAACGGCGATTGGATGCCCATTTGCCGGGCCGTCGCCACCACTTGCTCTAGACCTACTTGTTGGGCCAACCGCAGGGCAATCACGTTTTCGGAGAGGATCAGGCCGCGGGCCAAATCCATAGGGGCCGATCCCGAGCGACAGCCGCGAAAGGTGAGGTTGCCCCAGGTGAGGGGCTCGCAAGACAACACTTGGGAGAGAGGGATCCCCTGGGTGAGGGCAGCCGCATAGGTGAACACTTTGAAGGTGGAGCCCGGCTGCCTTTGAGCTTGGGTAGCCCGGTTGAAGGGGCTGGCGTCGTAGTCGATCCCGCCCACCAAAGCCAGCACTTCGCCGTTGCGGCTGTCGAGACTGACCAAAGCGCCTTGGCTGAAGCCCAAGCGGGATCCCGACTCGCGCACAGTTTGGGCCAGGACTTGCTCTGCCAAACGCTGGTAGGGCAGATGCACCGTGGTTTCGATGATGAAGTTGCCCTCTGCCGAGAGGTCTTGGCCCAAGAGCTGCCGCAGCTCCTGGAAGACGGCACTGTAAAAGTAGGGAGCAACTGTCGAGGTTTGGGAGCGCAAATTGGGGTTGAGGGTGAGGCGACTGCGCCGGGCCCGCCGAATCTCCTCTTCGGGGAAGACTTTCAGCTCGCTCAGGCGATCCAACACCCGATCCCGGCCCCGAACGGCGGCATCATAGTTGGCGACAGGGTTAAAGGCGTTGGGCGCGGGCAAAATGGCCGCCAGAGTCGCAGCTTCGGAAAGGCTGAGCTGGCGGCTTGGGATCCCGAAATAGAACTGGGCAGCAGTCTCAAAGCCGTAGATGCCGTTGCCCAGGTAAACATTGTTGAGGTAGAGAGCGAGGATTTCGTCTTTGCTGTAGCGCTGTTCCAGCTTCAGGGCAGCGACGGCCTCCCGCAGCTTGCGCCCGAAGGTGTTGCCGGAGCCGGTGTAGTCCCGCAGCACGGTGCGGGCCAGTTGTTGGCTGATGGAGCTGCCCCCCTGCTGCACCTCCCCTGAGCGCAGGTTCACCCAGAAGGCGCGGGCAATGCCCAGCAGATCCACCCCAAAGTGGGAGTAAAAGCGGTGATCTTCGGCGGCGACCACCACCTTGGGCAAAATCGGCCCAAAAGCTTCCAGGTCGGGCAGCTCCCGGTAGGTGTCCCCCTGATGGCGGCGCAGCTCCGTCTGCTGATCCCCGGCCAGGACGATCAGGGGGTTGCGATCTGCGGAGAGGGGTGGCTCCACTGAGAACTTGCTCCACTCATGGCCGATCCAAATCCTCGCCCCCAGCCCCAAGACTACCATCAGGATGAGGCAGCCGCGCACCCCATACACCTGTGGTGGGGGTGGATCCAGCACTTGAATCCAGACGCTCTCCGGATCCCGAGGCGGGCCAAGGCTCAGTTGCTGGCCGTGGCGCAAGATCACCCGGCGCACCCGCTCGGCGCCACCGAAGGGTTTGAGGCGGAAAACGCCGTTGGTCGAGTCTTGATCTTCTAGCTGGTAGCGACCGGCATTCCACCCCAGCCAGTAGAGAATAGAGGGCAACGGGATCCGCCAACCCAGACCGGGCAGGCGCCAATCCGGGCGGGGACGGATGTGGGCGTGGAGATGGCTCACCGCGGGGGCAGGGATGCGAATGGTGGCCACCGTCTGGCTGCGACCGAGAATGTCGGATCCCTTCAGGGCAACCACTCGAGGGGGCTCTCCCGGGCAGGTAATCCACAGGCGCACCGGGCGCTTGGGGGGAGGAGGTTCGGGGGGTTTGAGGAGAGCCGTAGGCCCGATAGGGAAGGGCCTGGCCAGGGTTTTGAAGAAGCGAGCGACGGTGCCCAACAGCGGCTTTTTGTCTTCAGAAGCAGACATGGCTCAGTCCCCCCGCAATTCGCGCGCACGGCGCAGCAGCTCCTGCATGGTCTGGCCGGGAAGAGGGCCGCCTGCTGCTGAATTGAGGTTACGGGCCTTGGGAGGCCGGGCAACAGGGGCAGCCGGGGGTAGGGTGGGAGAGGAGACAGGAGAAGGGGGTGGAGCACCGCTGGGCAGCGCGGGATCCCAGAGGGCCATGTAAAGATGGCCTTGGGCGTTGCGTTCGATCCTGCCGGCCCAGGGGCCAACGCGGAATTGCACTCGCCCGGAACGTCCCTCGCGCACAGCCTGCAGTTCTCGCTGCAGTTGAGCAGGCAAGGGGGCTTGCAGCATATCCTCCAAGAGTCCTTCCACTTGCGGGGTGGGTACGCCAGCGGTGACGGTAGCTTCGGTTTGCCGCAGGGCCAGACTGGATGCGTCGTAGAGCAGGCCCAGGTTCACCCCGCCAAAGCGGTACAGGTCGTACACGGTATTGGGCCAAGCGCCCTGCCCCTGCTGGTTGGGGGATCCCAGGCTGGCTCGTACCGTCTCGCGGGAAGTCTCCAAGGGAAAGGCGCGAAACACCGGCTCGCTCCGGGTGTAGGGTTCCAGCTCCGGTGCCGGGTCCCGCCGTTTGCTCTGCTCTGAAGCCAAAACAAGGAACTCAGGGATCCCCTCCAGCGGCGGCTCCTCGCTCGAACCACTCTCCTCAGACAGGGGATGGGCATTCTCTGGGGCAATGGGATCTTCCACTGCCGGACGAGATCCTGGCCCGGAAACACGGGGGGCCGAGGGGCGCTGCAGCAACTGTCCCCATTGCCAACTCACCAAAACCCAGCCCAGCAGCCCGCCCATCAGAAAGGGAATCAGGCGCACCCAAAGCAGGGATCCCCCGTTCTCGACCTCCGTGGCCGCCGTCAGGGGCCTGAGCCGCAGAGTACCGGCTGTAACCAAGGACGGCGCAGCGGCAGGGAGACCTCCAGAAAGTGGGCCAGAGGCAGCCTCTTCCGACGAGGCGACTGGGACCTGAGGGGCAATAGATCCCTGTGCTCTGGCTTGAATGTGCTCCAGCTCCGCCAACACATTGGCCACCGATTGCGGGCGGGCGGCAGGATCTTTGGCCAGGCAACCGAGGATCAAGTCAGACAAACCGGCGGGCAGCGGAAACTTCAGTCCCCAGTCTTCTAGAGGGATGGGCCGGTGCTTGTGGTGGGCCTGGTACCAGCCCGGGAAAGATTCGGTGGTGGGCTTGAGGGGCATCTCCCCGGACACCATCTGGTACAGCATGATCCCGAAGCTGTAGATATCGGAACGGGCGTCCAGCGGCAACCCTTCCAGCTGTTCCGGGGAAGAATAGGCCAGCGTTCCCAGGTAGGCATGGGTAAAGCTCAAAGATTCATGGCTGTTGAGCAGCTTGGCAATGCCGAAATCCACCAGCTTCGCCAGTTCCCCAAAACTGTCATCGGCCACCACGATCACATTGGCCGGCTTCAAATCGCGGTGGATCACCTGCACCCGTTGCCCTTCCATGAGGATCCCCTCGTGGGCCGCCTTTAACCCCAGGCCAATTTGGCGGGCCAGCCGGAAGAAGCGCTCCAAAGGCAAAGCCCCTGCGGCCAGAATATCCTTGAGGGTTTGGCCGTTCAGGTATTCCATCACATAGAAAGGCACCTCATCGGGGGTAAGGCCATAGTCATTGACTTTGACAATGTGCAGGCTTTTTTGGCCCAAAGCCGCGCAGGCTTTCGCTTCCCGTTCAAAGCGCAGGCGGGTGCGCCGATCCATTGCCGGCTGGGAAAGCAGCTTGACAGCCACTTCCACCCCACCAAAGAGCAAATCTTGAGCCAAATAGACTCGCCCCATGCCCCCCTGTCCCAGCAGATGTACGAGTCGATAACGCTGAGCCAAGAGGCGACCCAAAAAGGGATCCGACGCAGTAAACATAGGGAATCGCGGCGGTACGGAGAACAGGTTTGCAAGAGTCTCGAAGGGATCCGGCAGGAGCGGGCTACCTCTACCATAAGCACTGGAGCCGTCATAGGCCATGCTCGCCGCCGTCAATCCAGTTGCCCTTGATGTCTTTGCCAATTGTTTACCACCCCGACTACAGTGCCCCCCTGCCGCCGGGCCATCGCTTTCCCATGCCGAAATTTCGCCTCTTGCAAGAGCTGCTGCTGCGGGAAGGGGTGATCCGCCCCCAGCAAGTGCACCACCCTGAGCTGCCCCCTCTCGCCTGGATTGAGTCGGTACATACCCCTGAGTACGTCAGAGCCTACTGTGAGGGATCCCTGGAGGCCAAGCTGCAGCGGCGCATCGGCCTGCCCTGGAGCCCGGAGCTGGTGCAGCGCACCTGTCGAGCGGTGGGGGGTACCGTCTTGACCGCCCAATTGGCCCTGCGCCACGGCCTGGCCTGCAACACCGCCGGCGGCACCCACCATGCCTTCCCCGCCTACGGCTCCGGCTTTTGTATCTTCAACGACCTGGCCATTGCCGCCCAAGTCCTGCTGCAGCAAGGGCTGGTGCAAAGGCTCTTGATCGTGGATCTGGATGTCCATCAAGGAGATGGCACTGCTTGGATCTTTCGCTCCGAGCCGCGGGTGTTCACCTTTTCCATGCACTGCGAGGCCAACTTCCCCGCCACCAAACAACAGAGCGACCTGGACGTGCCCCTGCCAGTAGGCATGGAAGATGAAGCCTATCTCCAGACTTTGGCCGACCACTTGCCCGATCTGTTGGCTCAGGTGCGCCCTGACCTGGTGCTCTACGATGCCGGTGTGGATCCCCACGAGGAAGATCTCCTGGGCAAGCTGGCCCTTAGCGACCAGGGCCTGTTTCGGCGAGACATGCAGGTGCTGAACACTTGTCTAAAGCAGGGCTATCCTGTCGCCTGCGTCATCGGCGGCGGCTACGGCAAAGACCTCAACCGCCTCGTGTATCGCCACTCCCTGCTGCACCGAGCGGCCAGCGAAGTGTACCGCCAATACCGTCTTTAGCCGGGCGCAAACTAGGCGTATTCGGCAATCACTACTGTGATGTTGTCTCGCCCGCCCCGCTCTTTGGCCGCCTCGATGAGCTTTAGGGGAAGTTGCTCCAAATCTTCCACCTGCAGGCAATACTCGATGATCACTTCGTCGTCCAGCTCCTCAGTTAGGCCGTCGCTACACAACAACAGGCGATCCCCTGGGTAAACTGTAATCGGCTGCACAGAAGGTGGACCCGCATCGGGTCGGCCCAGGCAGCGCTCGAGAATATGTCGCCAAGGGTGAATCCGGGCCTGCTCATAGGTCAGCTCCCCCAGTCGAATGGAGCGAGCCACTAAGGTGTGATCCTCGGTCATTTGCTGCATTTCGGATCCCCGTAGGCGATAGAGGCGAGAATCGCCAATGTGAGCACTCCAGCAGTTGCCCTTGGGATCCACCATGGCCACCACCACCGTAGTGCCCATGTCTGCCCGCTCTGGATTTTCCCGCTGATCCTTGAGGATGGCACTGTTGGCTGCTTCTACGGCTTCGCTGAGCAACCGGGGTGCCGGCACGTTTTTCCAGCCTCGATCCAGATATTCTCGGATGGTCTCGACAGCCAACAGGCTGGCTGTAGCCCCGGCAGCATGTCCTCCCATACCATCGGCAACAATAAAGTAGCGTCCCTCCGGATCGCAGTAGTAGGCATCCTGATTGCTGCTGCGGATCTTGCCGGGATCCGTAGCGCAGGCATATCGTCGCATCACATCAATCGCTCTGACCGATTCAACCTTAAGAGTACTCTGATTAAAGCAAGAGCAGCGAGGGCAGCCAAAACCAAAGTGATAACCGTTAAGGTAGCATGTCCGGCCAAAAAGAGCTGAGTTGCGCTCAAAAAAAAGGCCGCAAACAACACCCCGTAAATGACTCCCAGCCCGGTGTTGTTCAGCTTGCGCAGCAAGCGCTCCGTCTCGCTGGATCGCACCCGCAGGCGCAGCTCCCCTTGTTCTATCTTGCTCAAGGTCAATTCGATCCGGCGCGGCAAGCTGAGACTGCTGCTGGTGAACTCAGCCGCTTGACGGCCAACCTGGGCCAAGAGGGTCTCAGTCTTGCTTCCGTTTAAACTCATCAGCTCTTCCGCAAAGGGTTTGGCCACCTCCATAAAGTCGAACTCCGGATCCAGCCCCTTCCCCAATCCCTCCAGCGTGGTCAGGGCCCGCATCACAAAAGTAAAGGTAGCCGGAAAACGAAACGGCTGATCGTAGGCCAGCTCGTAAAGGTCTTCGCTAATGGCCGCCACCGAGATTTCTCCCGAGTTGCTGGAAAAGGGTTTGTCCATAAAGTGATCCAGCATGTACTGCACCGAGCGGCGCACCGGAGCCAGATCGGCGGTGGGCACCAGCACCCCCAGTTCCACCAGCGAGGCCACCACCCGATCGGCATTTTTGGAGACCACACCTGCCAGCGTGCCCATCAGCTTTTCTTTCACATCGGAGCGCAGGCGGCCCATCATGCCGAAGTCGTAGAAGATCAACGTGCCATCGGGCTTCACGGCAATGTTGCCGGGGTGGGGATCGGCGTGAAAAAAACCATCCTTGAGCAGTTGCCGCAGATAAGCCTCTGCCCCCAGACGAGCCAAAACCTTGCGATCCAACCCTGCCGCACTCAAGGCTTCGTAATCGCTGATTTTGATCCCCGGCAGGTATTCCAACGTCAACAGGCGAGGAGAGGTGTAACGCCAATACACTTTGGGAACAGCAATTTGCGGCATATCCCGAAAGTTGCGACGGAAGGTATCGGCATTGCGGCCCTCATTGAGGTAATCCACCTCTTCCCAGAGGGTGCGCCGACACTCTTCGTAGATGCCGATCCAGTCGCGGCCCGGCCCGCCCCAAGAGGTGCGATACTGAAAGAACTCGGCAATCCCACGGCAGATCTCCAAATCGATGGTGAACAGCCGGGTCAGCCCCGGACGCTGCACCTTCACCACCACCTCTTCCCCGGTTTTCAGCTTGGCGCGATGCACCTGCCCCAAGCTGGCAGCGGCCAAAGGGGTGGGATCAAAGTAGCTGTAGATTTGGGTTATCGGCCTGCCCAGCTCCTGCTGCACAATTGCCGCCACCTGTTCGTAGCTGAAAGCAGGCACCCGATCCTGCAGCTTGGAGAGCTCCTCGACATATTCCGAGGGGAAGAGATCGGCGCGGGTGGAGAAAAACTGCCCCACTTTAATAAAAGTAGGGCCTAAGTTAAGCAGCGTTTCGCGGATCCAAATGGCTCTGGCCCGGCGGCGCTTGGCCTTTCGCTCGGGCGTGGGTTGTCCCCCATAGCTCCAAGCCTGCTGATCCAGCCAAAGGTAAAACAGCCAGGTGAGCACAAATCGCCAAATGTCCAGCATGCGGCCCTGGCGAGTATAGTTCTCCCGGGCCCAGCGGTAGGCGGTATAGGGCTTGACGGGTTGTGATCCCAAAGAAGTCCGGGATCCCAAAAGGCTCGCGTTCAAGCGTTTCGACTCCGGTACTTCTGCAACTCGGAGCGCAGCTGCGCCACTTCCGCCCGCAAGTCGTCCAGAGTTGCCTGCAAATCTTCTGTCTGGAAAGGCAGCGGCACCCTTTCCTGGGCGGCCATGGATGCTTCTGCCTCAGCCCGGGTCATGACATCCTGGGCAAAGGTTTGCCAGCCCTCCTGCAGCTCAGCCCACACCTTGCCCACTTCCCCGGCAATATCGGTGAGGGCGCTTTCCAAACGCTCGCGCAGAACGTCTGCCACAGCTTTGCCGACAAAAAAAGCCTGCACAACCGGATTCTTCATGCGACCCAAGTGTTAAGAAGCATCACCCAGATTATAACGAATCCTGCTCAAACACAGCGGCGAGCCGACCCACCCGAACAGCCTCGGATCGATCGGCCCGGCAGAGCCCGCAAAGGGTTGTCCCCGGAAGCTTGCCCAGTCCTAGCGGCGGCTGGTGGTCATGTCCGGGATCT
Organism: Thermostichus sp. MS-CIW-34; assembly: GCF_054060435.1. Classification (NCBI taxonomy): domain Bacteria; kingdom Bacillati; phylum Cyanobacteriota; class Cyanophyceae; order Thermostichales; family Thermostichaceae; genus Thermostichus; species Thermostichus sp. MS-CIW-34. The sequence continues at coordinate 91,570 of NZ_JBSSDE010000001.1, forward strand.
TCAGATCGAAGACGCTGATGTTTTGCCGCGCTGCCGGCTTGGGATTGAGCATGCGGGCCATGTTGAGGAAGTTTTCTGGATCCCCGGCTTTGGGAGGACGGGTGAGACGATAGGTGCGCACCACTTCCCGCGTCGAGCGCTTCACGCCGGAGACATCGCGCCAACGGGCTCCATAGCGGGGGGTCACCAGGTTGGCGGGCTTTTCCGACAGGCGACGGCGTTGGTAAGGCACCACATCGTCCCCAAAGGCGGCATTGTACTCTTCGCTATCCACCACAGCGTCGATGAAGCCATCTAGCCCCTTGGTGGCAACGATGATGGAGTACTTGATGCGCTCCTGTTGGCTGTAGGTGGGCCGACCCAAAAAGCGCTGGAAGGTGACCTCGATGAAGCGGTAGTTGTCGTTGGGAACCATGACCAGATCCCGGTACACCTCCGACTTGCCCAGGCCGCGCACAAACTCTTTGACCGAGATTGCCCCGTTGCGCAACTGGGATTCCAGAGCTTTTTGCCGATAGCTCTCCAGCATCAGATGCTCGCTGAAGATCTGGCGATAGGCGGCGCGAATGATGTTGTCAATTCCTGTCGGGTCGTCAGGACGGTAGACCGGCGGGGTTTCGTCGCTGGCTACAAAGTAGCGAGGCACCCGTTCATTTTGGGTGGTGGGGCGATCGGCAAGCAACGGAAGGGACATAGATGGTGCTCCTAAAAAAACGAGAAAAACTTAAGAAAAACACAGTGGGGCAGGGAAGCTAAGGCTCGGCAGCCAATTCCTGCCAGCTCATCTGGGCGCGGAGAGGGATCAGAGGATCGGCATCTTCCAGGGCCATCTGGAGCGCAGCCTCGACTGAGGGGCGCAGAGATTGTTCACCCTGGCGAGCCAAGTCCGTCAGGGATCCAACGGCGGCGTAGCGGACTCCCCAATCGGCATCGGCAAGACATTGCCGCAACAGTTGCAAGGCTCGCTCTTGATCGAGCAAGGGCCGCTTGGCCGCCACTCGTCCTAGCCCACGGGTCGCCGCCCGTCGCACACTGGGGGCAAAGTCCGCTACAATGGCTTCCGCCAAAAAGGGGTAGGCATCCCCATGGCCAATACGGGCCAGAGCCCGCACCGAATAGGCCCGCGCCCCGTAATCGAAACCGTCAATATGGCTCAGCAAGGGCTGCACCGCGGCTTCCCCAAAGCGCAGCACCTCCTCCAGAGCAGCCTCCCCAACTGCAGGGCGATTAAACCCAAAGGCGCGAATTAAGATGGGGATCCCTTCCACTTGGCCCAAAGCGCCCAGCGCCCTCACCACCCGCAACAATTCCTCAGGCGACGTGGCCTGCTCCAATTCTGCTGCCAGTTGAGCCACAGCAATGGGAAACGCTTGAGCAGCCGAGGCGGAGGACATAGGCAACGAATAGTCAAAGGTACACTTGAAACCGCTGATCAAAGGCACTGAGCGCCCCAGGATCCTAGAAGAGCTTCTCCAGTTGCGGCAGGATCACCGCCGTCACCTGAGCCAGCGGCACCCACCCCAACTGAAGCGCCACATCGAACAGCCGCTTCAGAGCATTGATGCGCAGGTTGAGAGCCACGTCGGCTGTGGCCAGCAGCGGCGCCCCCGCCACCCATCCCGATTCGGCCAGGTCGAACAAAGCGGCCTGTCGTAGGCTGGAGTTGGAGTGGGCCAGTAGCGCCACCAGGATTTGGGTCAGCTCCTCGGCTTGCGTAAAGCGATAGAGCACCCAAGCCGCTGCCGAACGCACCCGCTCAGAGGGATGGTTCAAAAAGGGCCGGATTGCTGCCTCAGCCTCGGTGGCCTGAAGCTGACCCAAGGCCTCGATAAGGGCTTCCCAGGGCTGCTCCTGCTCGCGGGACTGCAACAGTGCCAGCAAGGGATCCACCGCTCGCTTGTCCCCCAATTGAGCCAAGGCATAGGCAGCCTCTTCCCGCACATGAAAGTCGGTACAAGTGAGCGCCTCGATCAAACCGGGCACGGCCCGCGCATCCCCAATTTGCCCCAGGGCCTTAGCGGCATTGCGGCGCAGAGGATAGCCCCCCAAGGCAGTGCGATCCCGCTCATCCTGCAACGCCAAAAGCAGCGGCTCTACCCCCCTTGGATCCCGAACTGTGCCCAGGTACCAGGCAGCATAGTAGCGATCTTGCAAGTCATCCCCCTGCAGCCGGGCTATCGCCTGCTCCCAAGTGAGCTGCTGCGGCAGCACCGCCGTGTTGGATGCCATACGAACCGTTGCAGAGCTGTTCATGACACCTGGGCAACCTTGCCGGTAACTTCAGTCGGCCGTCGGGCCTCCCTCACTCAGCAGCGCCGTTGCCCTGAGCGGGAGAGGCATTGGCTCCCGACAAGGCAGTGACCTGCACGATTTTGCCACCCATCCGCAGAATGCGCTGCATCTCGGCAGACAACCGACTGTAGGGAACGGTGGTGCTCAGGGTGCTGCGGCGAACTTTGGCAGAGGTGGCCAGAGCATCGGGCGGGTTGAGCAGACCGGTGTACTCAACTCGGTAAACCCGGCTGCCGGCTTCTGTCAGGGCTTCAGGGCTGGTGGTGCTTTGACCAAACATCGCTTTCCCCAGGTATCTATGAGACTTCGTTTGGAAGACAGGCAAACTGACCAGCGAACAAGCCGTACCGGCTATTCTCGCGAACCAGCACGCTGCCGTTGGGCAATGCCTACAATCCAAAGGCTAACTACCCCAGACTGGAGAGCAGGCGACCAACCCAACCGGCTTAAGAGAAGCCAAGGCGCCAAACCAACCTGGAAACAGGTGGAATAGACCTCTTTGGAGCCGTCGCCTGCTCTGGAGAGACACACAATTGGAAGACAAAGAAAGAGATCGTCCCCTCCCAACAAGCAGGGATCTCTGCCCTGGGATCCCCTAGCTGAGGGCGTTGATGGCGTAATCGAAGTAGATGGCAGCTTCGTTGGCCGCTTGACCGCTCAGCATGCCCAGAGCGCGGCTCTTCATGTACTGCAGAGCCACGATGTACCAGCTGGGAGAGAGGTTAAAGGAGCGGTTCACTTCCCGCAGTCCGGCCACCAGGTATTCATCGAGGGGGCCGGTGCCACCTGCAACCAGAGAATAGGTAATGAAGCGGAGGTAGTAGCCGATGTCGCGGGCACACTTGGCCTGAAACACATCGCCGTGGCCCATTTCACCCGGCTGAGTCAGGTAAGGGAACCTCTTGAACACTTCCTGCACCGCTTCCCGCACCAGAGTTTGCTGGTTGTTGGTTAGGACACGGGCCGCTTCCAGAGAAGCAGCAGCACGCTGGTAACGACCATTCACGGCCTGCAGTTCGCTGGCATTCAGAAAACGCCCTTGATTGTCAGCGGCAGCAATCGCTTCAGTGATGACAGTTTTCACCTTGCAACTCCTAAATTCATCGATTGTGTTGTTAATGGACGTTCTGTAGGAAAGGCGGACTGGATTTCCACCTGCCTATCAGAAATGAGGGATCTAACGGATCTCAATTCTGAAAGGAACGACCAAGCTGGCTTCGACCCAAAGCTCAAACGATGGCGGCAGCAGCCTTATCGAAGTAGCTGGCCACTTCGCTTTGCAGCGCAGAGCAGTCCCCAGGGGTGATGCCTTTCGGATCCATGATCTTGGCCAGGGCTTCTTTCTTCATGGCAGCAATGCCGTTGGCCACAGAAGTGGTGGGCACCCCCAGAGCAATGTAGGTTTCCCGCAGGCCGTTCAGGCAGCGATCTTCCAGCACAGAGCTATCCCCGGCCAAGGTGGCATAGGTGATGTAGCGCAGGATGATCTCCATGTCCCGTAGGCAGGCAGCCATGCGGCGGTTGGTGTAGGCATTGCCGCCGGGAGCGATCAGATCTGGCTCTTGAGCAAACAAAGAGCGAGCTGCATTGGTTACGATTTGGGCGGCATTGCTGGTCATGCGGTTGACAGCATCTAGGCGCTTGTTGCCCTCTGCCACCAAAGCCGCCAGACGGTCAAAGTCTTGGTCACTTAAAAAGGCACCGCGTGCATCTGCCTGAGCGATCACCCGGGTAAAAGCATCTTGCATGATGGATCTCCTTCTGGTCTTTCCAAAAAGTGGTGAGCGACTGGCTGAACCTCCCAAAAGCCGAATCCCAAGCTTTTTTGCGGGATCCTCTTTGACCCCCAAAAATCAAGGATTCCGTGGCAGCAGACCCCCCACCGAACCCCTAAATTTTTAGATAGGTCAAGAACCTCTGCGACTTTCAGACAGCCGAGCATCCAGCCTAATTTTATATCGCGGGATGGATGAGTGTTTTGTGAAGATTTGCAAACCTACCAACCCCAAAATGTCTGCCTAGGCTGGGATCCCTGGACTATGGGGCGCAGCAGGGGGGAAATGGGTCTGCGGGCTGGCTCACAAAATGTAAACATTTGTTTTGAGATGGAAGCAGTCTGAGTGGGCACCTTCCTGAACAGAAGTTAACACTCTGGAGTGGTCACCTCTTGCAGGGCCGCTTTGAGGGCTCGACAAAAGTGAGCTATTTGTTGCAGTCCTTCTTCAGGCGTGGGGGCTTTGGCCAGCCGTTGCACAAATGCGCTGCCCACAATCGCCGCATCTGCTCCCCAGAGAGCGATCTGGCGGGCCTGGTCGGGAGTGGAGATGCCGAAGCCCACCCCAATCGGCAGGGGGGTTTGTTGGCGCAGTTGCTGCAGCAAAGCCGGGATCCGCTTTTCCAGGGTGGCCCGTTCGCCGGTAACGCCGGTAGTGCTCACCAAGTAGACAAAGCCACTGGACTGCTGGGCAATGCGGCGCATGCGCTCCAGGGGGCTGGTGGGGGCCACCAGCAGGATGAGGTCGATCTCTTCGGCCTGGGCTGCTTGTCGCAGGGATCCCGCCTCTTCCAGAGGCAGATCGGGGACGACCAAGCCGGCACAGCCGGCCTGCCGCAGTTGATGCAGAAAGTTGGGGATGCCGAGCTGGTGGATGGGGTTGTAGTAGGTGAACAGGATCAGGGGGGCCTGCAGCGAGAGACAGCGCAAGCCTTGTAGAATGGCGCCCAAAGTGACTCCCCGACTGAGGGCGCGGGTGGCTGCTGCTTGGATCACCGGCCCATCCGCCAAGGGATCCGAGTAGGGTACCCCCAGCTCGATAAGATCGGCGCCGCTCTGATCCAGAACCTGCAAAGCCTCAAAGGTGGTTTCCAAGTTGGGATCCCCAGCGGTGAGGTAGGGGATGAGGGCTTTTTCACCACGGCTGCGCAGCGCCTGAAAGCAGGCTGTGATCCGAGTGGGCATGGGATCCATTCGATTCTGAGGAGATTGAGAGCATCCCCCACTGTAGCGTCTGCCGGGATCCCTAGGGGAGAGGCACAAAATCGTAGCCGGTACCGGAGCGGTTGCCGGGCTCAACCTGCACCAGCACATGGGGAGCATTGCGGTCGCCGGAGGGCAAGAAGCGCACTTCTCCGGAAGCGCCGTCCTGGAGGAGGAAGTTGGGATCCTGCAAACGGGCCAGCACAGCGTTGCGGCTGGTGGCTCCTTGGCTGAAAGCTTGCAAGAAAACCCGGGTGGCATCATAAGCCAGAGCAGTGCGCCAATTGACCTGCCCTCCCCAAAGCTGAGCCGCCGCCTGGGCAAAGCCGCGGTTGCGCGGCACCTGAGGATGCCAGGGTACCGCCACCACCAAGCCCTCTACCGCTGCTCCCCCGTCTTGCAACGTGGTGAGGCTGAAGAGCACATCGCCGCCCAGAAGAGCAAGGGGCTTACCGGTTGCAGCGTTCTCGCGGGCTACGGCCAGCGCTTTTTCGGCTACGGAAGCCGTGGGAGCTAAAAAAGCTACCTGGGATCCTTGGCCGACGGCCCTTTGCAGGCTGGCCTGGGGGTTGAAGTCCGACGCCGATAAGTCGAACTCCGCCAGCACGATGCCCCCTTCGCTGGTCAGGGTGGAGGCAAAGGCATCGCGCAAGCTGGAGCTGTAGGCGCTGTTGGGGTTGTAGAAGATGGCCACCCTTTGCAACCGCAACGTGTTGAGAGCATAACGGGCCAGTTGCGTGCCGGCCACTTGATCCGAGGGCACGGTGCGAAAAATGGCATCCCCCAGCATGCTGATGCGGGTGCTGGTGGAGGTGGAGGAGATCATGGCCAAGCCGGCAGGCTGATAAACCTCGGCTGCAGCCAGGGTGGCGTCGCTGGTGTTATGGCCAATCACCCCCAAGATCTCGGGCTGGCTCACCAGAGCCTTGGCCACCGCCGTTGCTCGCTCAGGGTTGTCGCCATCGTCGGCAATCACTACCCGCAGCAGCCGTCCTCCGATTCCCCCCTGTTGGAAAAGCTCCTCCTGAGCTTGCGCCACCCCGCGCAGGGTCTCTTTGGCGCGGTTGGGGTTGCTGGAGATGGGCACCACCACCGCCAGGCTCAAGGGACTGCCCTGCTGCTGGGCACGGGCATTGTTCAAGAAAATGCGAGCTTCCGGGTCGTTGCGGTTGCTTTGCAGCCCCATCTCCAACACCGGGATGGCTGCGCTGAGGTTACCTTGGCGCAACAGCTCTGCAGCGGCAACGGCAGCGGGACTGCTATCGGCAAACAAGGTGCGCTCGCCGCTGGTCAGGAGCAGATCTTGTGCTCCACCCCCCAACCCTGGCAGCGATACTGGCGGTAGAGAAATGCTTTCCGGCCAGCGAACATAGCCCGCCTGCCAAGCGCGATGACCGCCCCAGAGTAGCAATAGCCCCAAGGCAATGTAGACAATGGGTGGTGGAGACTTGGCAACCATATATCACACTATAGAGAGAGAAAACGCTAGCTTTTGGCCAGCAAAGACACTGCTTGTATCCTCAGGAATCCTCAAAAGTCATCTTTCCAAGGATCTCTAAGGATCTCCGACTATGCATCAGCATGAGTGCGGGAGTATGTCACGGATCGGGACGGTAGGAAGGGCTGTTGCGGTATTGACGCTCTAGCTGCTCCACAATGGAAATGGGAACGGATGAGGTCTCGGAGGGCTCTTCTGGCGAGGTGCCGATCTGCGTCTCGGTCTCCACATTGAACTGCCGAGATGTTGCCCAAACCACTGCTGCAATCAGCAAAAGGACGATAGCGGCACCGTAAAGAAAGGCGACGATGGCCATCGGGTCAATGGTTTAGCTTTCCCCTTCCATGATAAAGGCTGTCGAGAATTACCCACTTCAGGATCCCTTGGAGCAAGCGCTGTGGGACTGGCATCGGGGACAGGCCAAGGGATCCCTGCTCTTGCATGCCTACGGCCTGGAGGGGATCCCGTTGGCGGAAGAGCCCCAGGTGGTCTCCCCAGAGGTGTTCTTCACCCAGGAGCTGCCGGAGGTGGAGGCCATGGCTTTGGATCTATGCCGCGGTCGGGTGCTAGACATCGGCGCCGGTACGGGCCGCCACAGCCTGCTGCTGCAGGAGGAAGGATTGGCCGTGGCTGCCTTGGATCGCTCCCCGGTGGCGTTGCAGATCATGGCAGAGCGGGGGGTGCGCTGCCGCATTGCCGCCGATCTTTTCCACTGGCCGGGGCCGGAGGATCCCTTCGATACGCTGCTGTTGCTGATGAATGGCGTCGGCTTGGCGGGATCCCTGTCGGGCTTGGAGCGTTTTTTGCGCCTGGCTCGCCACTGGGTTCAGCCCACTGGCCAGTTGCTCCTGGATTCCACCGATCTGAGCGATGCCAGCGACCTCGCAGATCTGCGGAATCTGCCGGCAGAAGAGGGAGGGCGTTTAGAAAACTTGGAAGATCCCTCTGGCAAGCTGGCCGCTCCTGCCCACCTCGAAGCAGGTGGCTCAGAAGATTGGCAGGAAGGGAGCGAGGCAAAAGCCAAGGTAGTGAACTTTGTAGCCGAGTACAACGGCCAGCGGGGGGATCCCTTTCCCTGGCTATTTGTAGATCCGGAAACCCTGCTGCAGTGTGCCCACGCCAACGGCTGGCAGGGGCAGATTGTCTATCAAGAGCCGGAGGGGGCTTTTCTGGCACGCCTCACCCCCTTCTGAAGGACTCGCTAGTGGGAAAGGATCTGGGATAAAAACAGGCGGGAGCGCTCTTCTTTCGGATTGCTGAAAAACTCTTGGGGGGTGTTTTCCTCCACGATCTTGCCGCGGTCGAAGAAGATAATCCGATCCGCCACCTCGCGGGCAAAGCCCATCTCGTGGGTTACACACACCATGGTCATCCCCGAGCGGGCCAACTCCCGCATCACGTCCAGCACCTCCTTGATCATCTCTGGATCCAAGGCCGAGGTGGGCTCATCGAAGAGCATCACCGCCGGATTCATGGCCAAGGCGCGGGCAATCGCCACCCGCTGCTGCTGCCCCCCCGAAAGTTGCCCCGGGTATTTTTCTGCTTGCTCGGCGATCCCCACGCGGCTTAGCAGTTCCATAGCCCGCTCTATCGCCTCACTTTTTTTCATCTTTTTCACGTGGATTGGGCCAAGGGTTACATTTTGCAAAACCGTGAGATGGGGAAACAGGTTGAACTGTTGAAAAACCATGCCCACCTCGCGGCGAATGGCATCGATGTTGCGCAGGTCGCTGGTTAGCTCAATGCCATCTACCACAATGCGCCCTCTCTGGTGTTCTTCTAAGCGGTTCAACGTGCGAATAAACGTTGACTTGCCCGAGCCTGAAGGCCCACAGACCACCACCACCTCTCCGCGGCGGATGCGGGTGGTAATGCCCTTGAGGACGTGGAAATCGCCGTACCATTTGTGAACATCTTCGCATTGGATAATGTCAGCGCTGGCTGCACTTTGCGGAGAGAGTGAAGACCTTATGTGCGGGGATCCTTGCATGGGTGGGTGACTCCCTAAGTTTCACCAAAGCAGGCATGGGTACCATGGCAGAACTGGCCGAGCCACAACCGTAGCCTCTGCAACATTTCCATACGCCCTGACATGTAAGGCTTTGAGAAAATCGTAGGCGCCTATGGCAAACCATTCTATGGGGTGTGGGGTGTGGCAGGAGTGTAACCCAATGGCACGGTATCTCGGTTGAAGTGCCGTGTATGAACGACTGTTGACGACGAAGATCTTGAGGATTGACATGGGGTAATTTTATGAACTGGATAAAGCATTTGAACGGATTGGCTCCCTTGGCCGGGGCACTGGCGTTGTCTATGGGCCTGCAGTCCCTTCCCGCTTGGGCGCAGCTGGGGCCGCTCACCGACCGCATCAAGGCTCGGGGCGAGTTGATCTGTGGGGTAAACAACCAACTGCCCGGATTCGGCAACCTGGATGACCAAGGCAAGTATGTGGGTTTTGATATCGACATCTGCCGGGCAGTAGCTGCCGCTCTCTTTGGAGATCCGGACAAGGTTCGATACGTCTACCTGACGGCGGCCAATCGCCAGTCTGCGATTCAGTCGGGCGAGGTCGATATGATTAGCCGCAACACCACCTGGACCCTCACTCGGGATCGCGAGTGGGCGGTGACCTTCGGCCCCACCACCTACTACGACGGCCAAGGATTTATGGTGCGGAAGTCGCTGGGGGTGGAAAAGCTGGAAGACCTGAACGGGGCCACCATCTGTGTGATTGCCGGCACCACCACCGAGCTGAACTTGGCGGATACCTTCCGCGCCCGTGGCATTGCCTTTACGCCAGTAACCTTCGACGGCGATGATTCCTCTTTCAACGCCTACGAAGAGGGCCGTTGCGATGCCATCACCAGCGACCAAAGCGCCCTCATCTCCCGCCGGGCCAGCTTGGCTTCTCCCGACGACCACGTGATCTTGCCGGAGGTGATCTCCAAAGAGCCCTTGGGGCCGCTGGTTCCCCACGGAGATGAGAGTTTCTCCGACATTATGAACTGGACGGTCTACGCCCTCTTCTATGCAGAAGAAAAGGGGATCACCAGCGCCAATGTGGACGAGTTCCTCAAGTCCGAGGATCCCGACATTCGCCGCTTCTTGGGCCAGGAAGGCAACCTGGGAGAGCTGCTGGGCCTGAAGCCGGATTGGGTGGTCAATGTCATCAAGGCGGTGGGCAACTACGGCGAGATCTTCGACCGCCACCTGACCCCCTTGGGCGTGCCGCGGGGCTTGAACCAGCCCTACACCAAAGGCGGGATCCAGTACGCGCCGCCTTTCCGCTGATCGGCTGATTCGGAATCCGGGCCTAGGGATCCCGGTTGGTCAGTACCGGCCAGGGATCCCCTATTCTCTGCTGTGCTCTGAATTTTTGCTTGCCCCGCATGACTTCTCTGTCCGACCAGCCCCACCTTCGCCCCCCCTGGTGGCGGGATGAGCGTATCCTGAAGCTCTTGCTGCAGGTGGCCTTTGTCGTGGCCGTGCTGCTGGTGTTCGGGATCCTCGCCCAAAATCTCCTCGCCAGCATGCGTCGCCTGGGCATCAGCTTGGGATTCCGCTTTTTGGGCAACTCTGCCAACTTCGGCATCACCGAAGGGCTTATCCCCTACGACCCTTCCGAGAGCTACCTGAAGGCGCTGGTGGTGGGGGCGGTGAACACCCTCTGGCTGTCGGCAGTCAGCATTGTGTTGGCGACGGCGATGGGCTTTGTCCTGGGGATGGCTCGCCTCTCCAGCAACTGGCTGGCCCGCCAGCTGGCCACCGTTGTTACCGAGATCTTTCGCAATGTCCCGGTGCTGCTGATCGTGATCTTCTGGTACCAGGGGGTGATCCTCACCCTGCCGGGGGTGCGCAACAGTCTCTCCATCGGCGGGCTTGTCTTTATCAACCAGCGGGGAGTGAAGCTGCCCGGGTTGGATCCCAGCGGCTGGCTGGTTCCCGCGCTGGCCATTGTAATCGCGGCTGGGTGGGGGATCCGCAAGCTGCTCCTAGTCTGCCGACCCGAGCTGGGATCCCGGCAGCGGAACCTGTGGGTGGCTGCGGGGGTGGCGCTGCTGGCGGTGGCCTGCTGGGTGCTCTTCCCAGAGCCGCCGGTGCGGCTGGATGTCCCGGTACTGGAGCGCTTTAACTTCCGGGGCGGGATCCAACTTTCGGCGGAGTTTACCGCCATGATGCTGGGCTTGGTGACCTACACCGGCTGCTATATCGCCGAAGTGGTGCGGGGATCCTTTTTGGCGGTGCCGCGGGGGCAGTGGGAGGCAGCCCGGGCCATCGGCCTGTCGGAGCTGCAAACCTTTCGCTTGGTGATTGTGCCCCAGGCCCTGCGGATCATGATCCCCTCGTTGAACACTCAGTATCTCACCCTGATCAAAAACTCCAGCTTGGCCATTGCCGTTGGCTTTTCCGATCTGTTCAACATCAGCAGCACCATCATCAATCAGTCGGGACGCTCGGTGGAGATGTTCGCCATCCTCATGGCCACCTACCTGACCTTTAACCTGGTGGTTTCCTACGGCATGAACTGGCTCAATGCCCGCGTCAAATTGGTGGAGCGCTAACCCATGCCCAGCAGTCTCTCCTCTCCCCTTGTAGAAGAAAAGGTACTCCCCCCCAGGGAGAAACAAAGTCCTCTGGCTTGGGTGCGCCGCAACCTGTTCGACTCCTGGCTGAGCACCTTGCTCACCTTGGTCTCTGCCTTGGTGTTGGCCTGGGCAATTTCCCTGTTCTGGAACTGGGCGTTCACTCAAGCCCGCTGGGAAGTGATCCCGGCCAACCTCAAAATCTTTGCCAGCGGCACCTACCCCAGCAGCCAACTGTGGCGGGTGTGGGCGGTGTTGGGAATTGTGCTGGCCACCCTAGGGGTAGCGGGGGGGGCTTGGGGCGGTGTGCTGCTGCACTACCTCATTCTCTTGGGAGCTGCTATGGGCTTAGCCGCGTTCCTGCCTTTGGGAACCCAGTCGCAGGGGTGGCTGGCGGTTTGCTCTGGAGCGACTTTTGCCGCTATTGCCCTCAGTCGGGGACGGGAATCCTGGCGGCTGGCTTCCATCTGGGTTTGGGCCTTGATCTTGCCCCTCTGTCTGCAGCTGCTGCTGGGCGACCTGGGCCCCCCTTGGCCGGCAGTGCGGGCTGAGCAACTGTCTGGACTGCTGCTGACCTTGATCTTGGCGGCAGCCGCCATGATCATCGGCTTCCCCATTGGGGTGTTGCTGGCGTTGGGCCGGGCCAATCGGGCGTTGCCGGTAATCCGGATCTTCTGCACGCTGGTGATCGAGCTGGTGCGGGGGGTGCCCCTGACCACCATTCTGTTTGCCGCCTGGCTGTTGGTGCCCTTCTTTCTGGGGGGGATCAGCGTCAACCTGATCATCAGGGCGGAGGTGGCCTTCATCTTGTTTACAGCCGTGTACGTGGCCGAGGACGTGCGGGGCGGCCTGCAGTCGATCCCTCTGGGCCAGCTAGAAGCGGCACGGGCACTCGGCTTGAACCCCTTTCAAGTGACCGCTTTGGTGATTTTGCCCCAGGCACTGCGGGCAGCCGTTCCGGCGCTGGTGAACGAGTTCCTCACTCTCTTCAAAGACACGTCGCTGGTGTTCATTGTCGGCCTCATCGACCTGCTGCAGGCGGGGCGGGTGGTGTTCACTAGCCCCAACTGGCTAGGCACCCAGCGGGAAGTGCTGTTTTTTATCGGCCTAATCTACTTCATCTGCTGTTTTGCCATGGCCTATGCCGCCCAGCAGGTGGAAAAGGCGCTGGGCTTGGGCAAGCGCTAGAAATTGCAGCCACTCCCCTTCCCCGTCCCCTCTGCTCAGGCCCCAAGATCCCCTTAACAGGCCAGGGCTACATCCCCCTATAGCGGCTCGACAAGTGCTTTTCCCTGGAGAGGGGGCAGCGCTAAGATAGCGGGGAACGTCTCGTTACACCTTGGCCCATGACCCTTGCCTCTGAGACCGAATCCCCGGAGCAAGCCGCGGCGGCCCCTGAGTCTGGTCGGGTGCGGGATCCGGAGTTTCCCTACGAGGTCGAGATGACCTTGATGGAGCACTTGGAAGAGCTGCGCAGCCGCCTGTTGGCCAGCGTGATCGCGGTGGCGATCTGCATCATCGCCTGCTTTGCCGTGGTGAATCGCATTGTCGCCCTGCTGGAGGTGCCCGCTCGGGGGGTTACCTTTTTGCAACTGGCGCCGGGGGAGTATTTTTTCGTTTCTGTGAAGGTGGCGGCCTACTCGGGGCTATTGCTGGCCACACCCTTTTTGCTCTACCAAATTGCCCGCTTCGTCTTGCCGGGGCTGAGCGTGAAGGAGCGCAAGCTGCTGGGGCCGGTGGTGCTGGGATCCAGCCTTCTCTTTGTGGCCGGCTTGGTCTTTGCCTACTATCTCCTCATTCCGGCGGCGCTTAACTTTTTCATCCGCTACGGCGAAGGGGTGGTGGATCAGGCTTGGTCCATCGACCGCTACTTTGAGTTTGTGCTGCTGCTGCTGTTCAGCACCGGCCTGGCCTTTCAGGTGCCGATTTTGCAGGCGCTGCTGGGGGCGCTGGGGCTGGTGACTGCCGAGCAGATGTTCAAGGGCTGGCGCTACGTGGTTCTGGGCGCGGTGGTGGCGGGGGCCATTCTCACCCCTTCGACGGATCCCCTCACCCAGAGCCTTTTGGCCGGGGCTGTGACGTTTCTATATTTGTTTGGCATTCTGCTGGTGAAGCTCCTTGGCAAATGAGCCGAAGCTGCATGCGCTGATCTTGGCGGCTGGGTTTTCCACGCGGATGGGAGAGCCGAAAGCCTTTCTGCCCTGGAAAGACGGGCAAACCCTGCTCTCTTACCAGATTTTTCAGTGGCGACAGGCGGGGTTTCAACCCTGGGTGGTGCTGGGATCCCAGCATTTGGCGGCAGCCCAACCCCACTTGGCAGGGGCAGAGGTGCTGGTCAATCCGGCTCCTGAGCTGGGCAAGACCCACTCCATTCGGGTAGGGGTGGAAGGGATCCCTGCCGATTTTCAGGTGCTGGCCATTTCGGCGGTGGATCAGCCCCGCCCGGCGTGGATCTACCACAGCTTGCTGGAGTACCATCTGCGCCATCGCGCTTGGGTTACTGTGCCGGTGCATCGAGGGCGACGGGGGCACCCTACCCTGATCGACAGGCGCTTGCGGGAAAAGCTGTTGGATCTCCGAGAAGAAACCCTGGGCCTGCGCCGGTTGTTGCAGGATCTGGGCAGGCGGGTACAGGAGGTGGAGCTCTACACTCCTGAGATCTTCCTGGACTGCAATACCCCTGCCGATATGGAGGCCGCTGCTGCCGGTTGCGACAGCGTTGCCCAGGAGTAAGGGGATCCCCTTCAGCACTTGTCCTGCGACCGGTCGCCTCAGCGGTACCGAGCACTTCGGCGTTGCCCAGCAAGATGTTCTTCCCATTGCTCGTATGAGAAAGGGCCTTTATCCTGCCAGCACCTACGATCCTGCCTGCCCGGTCGGCAGCTACTGGGAGAGCACGATAGAAGATCCCGGCTGGCGGCATCCGGCACCTTTGCAAGCGCAGGTGGGCGCGGAGGTGGTCATTGTGGGGGGAGGATTGACGGGGCTATCGACGGCTCTGCACCTGGCCCGCGACCATGGCATTTCTGCCTGCCTGCTGGAGGCGGGATCCCTGGGTTGGGGGGCCTCGGGACGCAACGGTGGCTTTTGCGGGGTGGGGTCGAGCCACCTTACCCACACCCAGATGGTGCGGCGGGTGGGGCTGGCGGAGACGGAGCGCTACTATCGGGATCAATGGCAGGCGGTGGAAACCGTTCGGGAGCTGGCGGCCAGCGAGGGCTTCTCCCTAGAGGCCCAGGGACAGGGCTGCTACGCAGTGGCCCATCGTCCCCAGGCGTGGTCGGAATTGGAGGCCGAGTACCAGATCTGTACTCAGGTGGCGGGCTACCCGGCCCAGCTCCTCAACCCCAAAGAGCTGCGGGAACGCGGCTTCGACAGCCAAGAGAACCACGGCGCTTTGCACATCGGGGTGGGGTTTGGCCTCAACCCCCTCAAGCTCACCCAAGGACTGGCCCAAGCGGCCCACCGGTGGGGGGCGAAGCTGTACAGCGGCAGTCCGGTCACGGCCTGGGAAAAGGTGGGATCCCAACACATCTGTCACACGCCGGGAGGAACGGTGCGCGCTCGACACTTGGTCATTGCCACCAATGGCTACACCCCAGAGGCCCTGTATCCCCAACTGGCGGGATCCCTGTTGCCGGCACTGTCCAACATCCTGGTCACCCGACCTCTAACGCCTCAGGAGCAGAAAGCGCAGGGGTGGTGGGATCCGACGCCGCTCTACGACATGCGGCGGCTGCTGTTTTATTACCGCCTACTGCCGGATGGGCGTTTGCTGTTTGGGGGGCGGGGCGGCACCCGCGATACCCCGACGGAGCGACAGCAGTTGCGCACTTGGATGACCCGACAGCTCTATCGTCTTTTCCCTGCTTGGGAAGGGGTGGAGATCGAGTACGCCTGGAATGGACTGGTCTGCCTTTCTCGACAGTTTCACCCCCATATTGGCCCTTCGCCGGCGGATCCCAGCCTGTGGTACGGCTTGGCCTATCACGGCAGCGGTGTGGCCACAGCAGTGTGGGCGGGCAAAATGCTGGCCCAGGAGATCGCCGGGATCCCTTCTCAGATGAGCGCTCTGTTTCGCCAGCCGCCCCGCTCTTTCCCTTTGCCCTGGCTACGGCTTCACTACCTGCGGCTGGGGTATCTTTGGTGGCAGTTGACGGATGGATAGCCTCTCCAAGTGTGCGGGGGATCCCTCTGTTCGGCGGAGAAGTCCTGCCCTAGTCTGGTCGTAGTTGGGTGGAAACCATCGCTTGTTGTTGCTCCTGAGGTATCCAGTGCTGCTCACGTCTTGCCATCGGCCTGCTCCAGATCCGTCTCCTCTCGAAGCCCAATCGGCAACCTGTCGCCGTCAACGGCTCTCGCAAGCAGGGCAGCGGCTGGGGTTTGCTCTGCTGCTCAGCCTACCCACCATGTTTTGGCCTTGGCCCCCCGGATTTGCCCAGATTGCCGGATCCCTTCTCAGCCCCTTGGTGGCCGCTTGGATCCGTTCTGAGGTGCAGAGGGTCGATAACCTGCAAGTGCAAATTGTCGGCTCTGACGCCCAGATTTTGAACGGGCAGATCCCTCAGGCCCAGGTGTCGGGAGACAACCTCAGCTATCAAGGCTTTCAGATCAGTCATCTGCGGCTGCGGGGCCAGGATATTCGCCTCAATGTGGGCGAAGCCATCCAGGGACGGAGCTCACTGCGGCTATTGGCCCCTGTGCCGGTGCAGGTGAGTTTACGCCTCACCGAGGAAGACCTGAACCGCACCCTCCAGGCTCCCCTCATCCAAGCCCAACTGGCTCAGGCCCAGGTGCAGTTGCCTGTTGGGGGCCAAGTGGTGCCTTTTCTTATCCGCCAGCCTCAGGTCACGCTGGAACAGGGTCGGCTGCGCATCCAGGCTAACCTGACCACTCCCGAAGGGGTGGAAGCGCCGGTGACGGTGCTGACCGGCCTAGAAGCCCAAGGTCCCAACCGGTTGCGGCTGGTCAATCCCCTCTGGGTGAGCGAAGGCCAAGAGATCCCCATCCCCGGCCTGGCCGATTTCCCCATTCAGTTGGATCCCGGCGTGCGCATCGACCGCTTGGAGTTGCAGCCCGGCCAAATCCTCTACGAAGGGATCCTGACCATTTACCCAGAAGTCGCAACCGTGCCGCAGGGATAGTTCGCCTGGGCAGGACGGAGACCTTTCCCGTTCAGCAACGGGTGTGATCGGGATCAATCTCAAAGGGTGTGCCTCTGGGCGAGGATCCCTCTAGCAACCGGAGGGAAAGGGATCTTGCTGGCCGTTTGCGTTGGTGCCCCGTCGGGAACCGCACCGTCCACAAGACGAGAGCGGCATCGACTCCCTTCGGTAGCCGGGCAGGAGTGGTGTATTGAGGTGAGATCATGATCCAGCCATCCAACTGCAAACTCAAACCCTTAATCTGCTGGGCGCTGCCCCTGATCTTGTCGGTCGTTTTTTTGGGGGGCTGTGCTGGCGACCCAGTTTCCACGGTGCCTCTGGACGGCACGGCTGCCGGCACCCGCACGGCCACTCCTGAGGGCCGAACCTTCTCCGATATCTCGCCCGGTCGGGATCCCCGTCTGAAGCATCTTTGGGCCAGCTTTGTCATCAGCCCCCAGCAATTGCAATCTGCCCGCGAGGCTCCCGTTTCGCTCCATCCGCAGGCCATTCTCCCCTGCACCGACTGCGAGAGCCTCCGATGGCAGCCGGGATCCCCACCCCCCACTGCTTCCCCCGCTCCAGGCACCTACCGATCTGACCAGCTCACCTTCTCCTTCCGGGTTGAGCCCAATGAGACGTCCACCCGCCTCAGGGGTAGCTTTCACCTGGATACCACCACGCCTCTGATCCACCCCGGCGCAGGGGTGCGCTTGGTAATCCAACGGGCTTTCTGGGGGGAAGACCCGCTGGAACCGCTGCCACCTCCCCAGGACTTTCACCCTCAGCAGATCATCCGAGGCCAGTTCCAGGAGCGCAGTTGGATCCTCCCTTTCTCCCTGCCGCATCCCCCTGCCGGTGAGGTCTTGCCGCCGCTGCGGCTGGAGGTTGTTCTCACCTCGCCAATCCCACCCGATTCCGCCCCCTTTCTGCGGGGTAGGCCGCTGCCGCCACCTCCGGGCCGGCTATATCACGGGGCTGCTTGGCCGGGCATTCCCACTTGGGATCAGCTCTTGTCCTACCGCCAGGCCATCGGTCAACCCCCCGCCTGGGCAGCCGTGGATCACCTCTGGGATCCCCGCCAGGACTTTCCACAGCAGTTGGCCAGTCGCCTGCGGGAAAGCGGCTCAGTCCCCTACCTGCGCCTGCGGCTAGATCCAGCCCAACTTTCTGCCTTGGCCAATGGGGATCACGATGAGACCTTGCGCTCTTGGGCCCGCGGGATCCAGCGCTTTGCCACCCCCATCATCCTGGCCGTCGTTGTTGGCGACGGGGATCCCGTTCGCGGTAGCGGTGCGGAGTCCTCCCTGCAACAACGGGCCTACCAACACCTGATGCAAACCCTGCGCTCTGTTCGCGTTAGCGGGACGGAGTCCCCGGCCAATTTGCTCTGGGTGGTGGAGCTGGACGGAGAAGATGCAGAGGCCGTGTCCGCCTGGGCTAACTTCCCTGGGATGGACTGGCTGAGCCTACAGGTAACGGGGGATCCCGCCGCTTTTGAACCGCTGTACCGCCGCCTTGAGGCCCTCAACCCGGAAGTGCCTGTGGTGATCCGCGGGCCAGCTCTGGGCTCGGAAGCCTCTCAACCTCTGCTGGCAGCCCTAGAGGCCCAACGCTGGCCTCAGGTGATCGGCTGGAGCTGGACTTTAAGCCCGGACGGGATCCCTCCTGCAGCCGCACAAGATTGGCGGCAGCATCTGCAACAGGGGGATCCCAAGATATGGCTGGGGGAAATGCGGGTGCAACTCCCGCCCAGCCCCCTTCCCTCGCCCAAGCTCTGAGAAAGGGCGCCCTGTCTGGAAAAACCTCCCGGAAAAGTCGATAATAAGCCAGCCGTTTTACCTTTCCTTCAGGAATTGTGGCCCTGATCCCCTCATCACCTCCCCTGTCCCGCTTCGCCCAGGCCATCCAGCAGGGGGAATTTCTGCTCACCGCCGAGATTACCCCCCCCAAGGGATCCGACACCAGCACCCTGCTGTCTTTGGCCCAGCAGCTCAAGGGGCGGGTGCATGCCATCAACATCACGGACTCCAACCGAGCCATGGCCCGCATGAGCCCGTTGGCGGCCTCGGTGCTGTTGCATCAGGCGGGTGTTGAACCGATCCTGCAGTTGGCCTGTCGAGATCGCAACCGTCTGGCCCTGCAAGGGGATCTGTTGGGGGCCTCAGCCCTTGGCCTGCGCAATGTGTTGGCCCTCACCGGGGATCCCATCCACATCGGCGATTGCCCCGATGCCCGCGCCGTGTTCGATCTGGAATCGGTGCGCCTGCTGCAGCTTATCCAACGGCTGAACAACGGCCTCGATTGCAATGGCAAACCTCTCCCGGATGGGGGCACGCATCTGTTGGCAGGGGCAGCGGTGGAACCCCAATCGGGCAGCTTTTCCGGCCTGGAGCGGCGCTTCCACCGCAAGCTGGAAAACGGGGCCCAATTTTTCCAGAGCCAGATGGTTACCGACTTTGAGCAACTGGAGCGCTTCATGGATAAGTTGGGCCGTCCCGCCGGCAAGCCCATTTTGGCCGGCATCTTTTTGCTCAAATCGGCCAAAAATGCCGAGTTTATCAACCGCAACCTGCCAGGGGTGCAGATCCCAGACGGGATCATCCGGCGGCTGGCCAACGCCGCCCACCCCCTCGAAGAAGGGATCCGCATTGCCGCCGAACAGGTGCGGCAGGCCCGCCAAATCTGCCACGGGGTGCATCTGATGGCCGTCAAAGCCGAGCACCTCATCCCCCGCATTCTGGATGAGGCCGGGATCCCTCCCCTGACCGGCTAGCTCAACACTTGCTCCAGCCCGTAGACCAAACCTTTGAGCTGCAGCACCTTGCGGATCCCCAGGATCACCCCCGGCATAAAAGCTATCCGATCGGTGGTGTCGTGTCTCAAGGTGAGGGTTTGCCCCATCCCACCAAAAATGACCTCCTGATGGGCGATCAACCCCGGCAGACGAACGCTGTGAATGGGAATGTTGGGGCCAGAGAGCCCTCCCCGCGCACCGGGGATCAGCTCTTTTTCTTCCACTGAGGACTCCGTCCCGCTGTCGCGAACGGGCGGGTTAAAGGTTTTGCCCAATTGTCCCAGCCGTTGGGCCGTCTGTAGAGCCGTGCCGCTGGGGGCATCCGCTTTGCGGTTGTGGTGCAGCTCGATGATCTCAACGTGGTCAAAATACTGGGCCGCCTGCAGCGCCATCTGCTGCAGCAAAATCATGCCGATGGCAAAATTGGGCGCGATTAAACAGCCCACACCCGACTTGTCCGCCAGATCCCGCAGCCGCTCCACCTGCTCCGGCGTCAGGCCCGTCGTCCCCACCACCGGGCGTACGCCAAAGGCAATGGCCGAGCGAACATGTTCAAAGGCCGACCGAGGATGGGTAAAATCCACCATCACGCCGCGGTTGCTCCGCTGCGACAACCTCAGCAACTGCCCCGACAAGTCATCGGTAATCTCCACCCCCAGGGATCCCAGGCCCAGCACCTCGCCAATATCCGAGCCCAGTTGAGAGCGGGCCACCGCCCCCACCAACCTCATGTCGGGCGTCTGGGCAACGGCCCGCACCACCTCCCGCCCCATTTTGCCCAGGGCCCCCACCACCAAAACCGGGATGGGGGATTGGGCCGCTCCTGGAGTTGCCAACCCCTGAGAGGGGTCTGCACCACTATCGCGATCGACCGGATCAACCGATGTTGTCACCCGCTGCTGCCCTCATCCAAGCTCTACGAAATGACTGCGAAAGCGGGGGATCCCTGCAGATCCATCACAGCTTCACCTCGATATCTACCCCTGCCGGCAGATCCAGCTTCATGAGAGCATCGATGGTTTTGGAAGAGGGGGAATAGATGTCGATAATGCGCCGGTGGGTGCGGGTTTCAAAATGTTCCCGCGAGTCCTTGTCGGTGTGGGGGGAGCGCAGCACACAGTAGATGCGGCGCCGAGTAGGCAAAGGAATCGGGCCAACCGGCACGGCGTCGGTACGACGAGCCGTATCCACGATTTTGTCGCAGGAAGTATCCAGCAGCCGATGATCGTAAGCCTTCAGGCGGATACGAATTTTCTGTTGAGTTAAGGTAGGCATGGCCGGAGAGCAATCCAGAAAAAGGGGGACTCAAAAAAGCTGGCAGGGAAAGTGCTCCGCGCCACTATCGCAACTGAGTTGGTCTGGGGCCGCCAGCACTCAATCCCTGCCGAGAAAAAGCAGCTTACTTCAGGATCTTGGAGACAACACCCGCTCCGACGGTACGGCCACCCTCGCGGATAGCAAAGCGCATCCCCTGCTCAATGGCGATGGGCTGGATCAGCTCCACCGTCATCCTGACGCGGTCACCAGGCATCACCATCTCTGGCTGGGATCCGTCATCAGCCGTAAAGGAAGAGATGGTGCCGGTTACATCGGTGGTGCGCACGTAGAATTGGGGACGATAGCCAGCGAAGAACGGCGTGTGGCGACCTCCTTCTTCTTTCTTGAGGACATACACCTCAGACTCGAAGCTGGTGTGAGGAGTAATGGTCTTGGGCTTGGCCAGCACCATGCCGCGCTCCACTTCGTTCTTCTGAATGCCCCGCAACAGCACACCAACGTTGTCGCCGGCAATCCCTTCGTCGAGGGTTTTCTGGAACATCTCCAGGCCGGTAACAGTGGTAGAGCGAGTTTCTCGCAGGCCCACCAGTTCCACCGTTTCGCCCACCTTGATGCGACCCCGCTCGATCCGGCCCGTGGCCACCGTGCCCCGACCAGTAATCGAGAAGACATCCTCCACAGCCATCAGGAAGGGCTTGTCCACATCCCGATCAGGCGTGGGAATGTAGGAGTCCACCGCATCCATCAGCTCATAAATTTTGTCCACCCAAGGATCTTCGCCCCGCTGGGTTTTGGGGTTGGCGGTCATTCTTTCTAGGGCTTTCAGCGCCGATCCTCTGATGATGGGAACGTCGTCGCCGGGGAAGTCGTATTTGGAGAGAAGCTCCCGCACTTCCAGCTCCACCAACTCCAGCAGCTCTGGATCGTCCACCATGTCTGCCTTGTTCAGAAAGACCACCAAGCTGGGCACCCCTACCTGACGGGCCAACAGGATGTGCTCCCGTGTTTGGGGCATGGGACCATCAGCTGCAGACACCACCAAGATGGCCCCATCCATCTGAGCCGCGCCTGTGATCATGTTCTTCACGTAGTCGGCGTGGCCGGGACAATCCACGTGGGCGTAGTGACGGTTGGCAGTCTGATACTCGACGTGGGCGGTGTTGATGGTAATGCCGCGAGCTTTTTCCTCTGGCGCTGCGTCGATTTCATCGTACCGCTTGGCTGTGGCCTGGCCCAAAGCGGCCAAGGTGGTGGTGATGGCAGCCGTCAGGGTGGTCTTGCCGTGGTCAACATGGCCGATGGTGCCAACGTTGACATGGGGTTTGGTGCGTTCAAACTTAGCGCGTGCCATGAATCGTCACTTCCTTTTTGGTTTCAGTCAGCTACTCATTTCCTTTGTTTTTGGCAATGATGGCTTCGGCGATACTGCGAGGAACTTCCTCGTAGTGGCTGAACTCCATCGTGAAGGTGCCTCGACCCTGGGTCTTGGAGCGAATGTCGGTGGCATAGCCAAACATCTCCGCCAAGGGAACTTTGGCATTGACTTTGGTAATGCCGCCTTCTGTATTCATCCCCTCCATCTGGCCGCGGCGGGCGTTGATGTCCCCGATGACATCCCCCACAAAGGCTTCAGGGACTTCCACCTCGACCTTCATCATCGGCTCCAGCAGGGTAGGGCTTGCCCTGCGAGCGGCCTCCTTCAGAGCCATCGAACCGGCGATCTTGAAGGCCATTTCGCTGGAGTCCACCTCGTGGTAGGAGCCATCCACCAGGGTGGCGCGGATGTCAATCAGGGGATAGCCCGCCAGCACACCGGATTCGCAGGCTTCTCGGATCCCTTGCTCAGCCGGCCCAATGTATTCCTTGGGCACAACGCCACCCACAATTTTGGAAACGAACTCAAACCCTGTACCCGGCTCCGCCGGCTCTAGGTCGATCACCACATGGCCGTACTGGCCACGGCCACCGCTCTGGCGAACAAACTTGCCTTCCACGCGGCTGACCGGCTTGCGAATGGTTTCGCGGTAGGCCACCTGTGGGTTACCAACATTGGCTTCTACGTTGAACTCCCGCAGCATCCGATCCACCAAGATCTCCAGGTGCAGCTCGCCCATCCCAGAGATGATGGTTTGATTGGTCTCGGGATCCACAGACACGCGGAAGGTGGGATCCTCCTTGGCCAGGGCCTGCAGGGCCTTGGAGAGCTTATCGATATCGGCTTTGGTTTTGGGTTCTACAGCCACTGAGATCACCGGCTCTGGGATGAACAGTGACTCCAGGATCACCGGCGCATTTTCGTCGCAGAGGGTGTCCCCAGTAGTGGTGTCCTTGAGGCCCACCACAGCTCCCAGATCTCCTGCCCGCAGCTCATCCACGTCCAAGCGTTCATCGGCCTTCAGCACCACCAACCGCGAAATTCGCTCCTTCTTGTTCTTGGTGGAGTTGAGCACATAAGTACCTTTGGTCAACACCCCCGAGTAGACGCGAATAAAGGTGAGATCCCCGTACTTATCACTCATCAACTTGAAGGCCAGGGCGGAGAAGGGCTCATCGTCGCTGGCACGGCGGGACACTTCTGAGCCATCTGGCAGCACCCCCTTGATGGCCGGAATATCCACAGGCGAGGGCAGGTAATCCACCACTGCATCCAGCAGCATCTGGACTCCCTTGTTCTTGAAGGCAGAGCCACACAGCATGGGCACAATTTGGCCGCTGATCGTGCCTTTGCGCAGACCCGCCATCAAGTCGGCTTCGCTCAGATCTTCTTCGGCGAAGTACTTTTCCATCAGAGCTTCGTCCGTCTCGGCCACTGCTTCCACCAGCTTGGCCCGATACTCTGCCACGAGATCTTTCATCTCCTCAGGGATGGGGGCCGGACGAATGTCTTTGCCGATCTCATCCATATAAATGCGGGCTTGCATCCGCACCAAGTCAACAATGCCGCAAAACCCGTCTTCGGCACCGATGGGCAGTTGGATGGGCACAGCATTGGCCTTGAGGCGCTCTCGGATCTGGTTGTAAACCTTGAGGAAATTGGCCCCCATGCGATCCATTTTGTTGACGAAGGCAATGCGGGGCACATTGTAACGATTGGCTTGCCGCCAGACGGTCTCAGACTGAGGCTGCACGCCGCCCACCGAGTCAAAGACGGCGATCACCCCATCCAGCACCCGCATGGAGCGCTCAACTTCAATGGTGAAATCGACGTGCCCAGGAGTATCGATGATGTTGATGGTGTACTCCGGTGCGCCGGAGAGGGGCTGGGAAGGATTTACGGGATCCCGCTTAGTCCAACGGGTGGTGATGGCCGCAGCAGTGATGGTGATGCCCCGCTCCCGCTCCTGGGCCATCCAATCGGTGACCGCAGTTCCGTCGTGAACTTCGCCAATTTTGTGCACCAGACCGGAGTAGAAGAGAATCCGCTCTGTGGTCGTGGTCTTGCCAGCATCGATGTGAGCCGCGATGCCGATGTTTCGGACTCGTTCTAGGGGAACTGTGCGTGCCACGTCAACCTCCCAATCCTCGTCGCCCTGCGACTTGGGCAAACTAAAAAATCCTTTACAATTCTAATCTTTTTTGCCGATTTTTCTCCACCTCGCTGGAACTCGGGCTGGGCAGAACAGGGATCCCAAAAGTCTCCACTGCTCCGCCAGGCTAGTTCAGTAGCGGTAGTGGGCAAAGGCCTTGTTGGCCTCGGCCATGCGATGCACCTCTTCCCGCCGTCGAATGGCGCTGCCGGTTTCGTTGGCTGCATCGATCAGCTCATTGGCCAACTTGGCGGCCATGGTGCGACCTGGACGAGTGCGCGAAAAGGTCACCAACCAGCGCAGCGCTAGGGAAGTGCCCCGTTCTCCTCTCACCTCCACAGGCACCTGATAAGTGGCTCCGCCCACCCGGCGGGCTTTCACCTCCACCAGTGGGGTGGCGTTGCGAACAGCATTTTCCAGCAAGGGCAGTGGGTCTTGGCCGGTGCGCTCCCGCACAATGTCCAGAGCTTCATAGAGGATCCTGGCAGCCAGGGATGCCTTACCCCTCATCATCAACTTGCGGATCAGCATGGTAACCAGACGGCTCCCATACTTGGGATCCGGGGGCACATCACGACGAGGGGCACGGTTGCGGCGAGACATAGGAGCTGGGTTGCTTGTTCAGATGAGGATGGCAGAAAGAAAGATGACGAGTGGGATATGGAGGGTTGAGGGTGAGGGCAAAGCTATTTTTTCTTGCCAGCGGCGGCTGGAGCTTGGCCCGGCTTGGGCCGTTTCGCCCCGTATTTGGAGCGGCCTTGTTTGCGGTCTTTGACCCCTGCAGCGTCGAGGGTGCCCCGGATAATGTGGTAACGCACGCCGGGCAAATCCTTAACCCGCCCACCGCGAATCATGACCACAGAGTGCTCCTGCAGGTTGTGGCCGATGCCAGGAATGTAGGCAGTGACCTCAAAGCCGGAAGTGAGGCGAACGCGAGCCACTTTTCTCAGGGCCGAGTTGGGCTTTTTGGGCGTTGTCGTGTACACTCGGGTGCAAACCCCCCGCCGCTGTGGACAAGCCTTCAGGGCAGGGGACTTGGTTTTGCGAGCGGCAACGCTGCGCTCCTCACGGATCAGTTGCTGAATGGTGGGCATGGGCTGGCAGAGAAGGTCACGGCTTAAATTTTAAATTATCCGGTTGAATTATCCGGCGATATTGAATCCTAGCAAGGCGGGATCCCAGCGTCAACTTGGGGATGGACTGCTGGGCTGTTAGCCTGGCCGAGTCTGAATTTCGGCCTCGTTCCCCCCTTGCCTCAGCTTTTTAGGAGACTCTGCACACCAGAAAGGATCCCTAGCAGACGATGGGCTGGTTAGATTGGTGGATTGTGCCTCCATGTCCGCTTTGCCGGCGCCCTGCCAAGGCCGTGTTCTGTCAAGACTGTCAAAAGCGGTTGCAGGCGGAGCGCCTTGCCACTTGGCCAGTCACCACCTCGCCTTGGCCACTTTACGCCTGGGGGATCCACCGGGGGGCGCTGCGCAGGGCCATCTATTGCCTGAAGTACGAAGGACAACGGCGCATTGGCTCGGTTTTGGGAGAATGGCTGGGATCCCGCTGGGTGGAAAGCCGACAGCCGTCTTCAGGCTCCCGTAGGGCCTATGGCTTGGACTATACGGTGGTGCCCATCCCGCTTCATGCGGAGCGCCTGCGGCAACGGGGCTACAACCAAGCCGCCTTGATCAGCCAAGCCTTTTGCCAGCGGACAGGTCTGAGACATTGGCCTGAGGCTCTGGTGCGGGTGCGGGCCACAGCGGCTCAACATGAGCTCAACCCGCTGCAACGACAGCACAACTTGGCCGGGGCCTTTGCCCTGAAACAAGTTCCGGCCACACCGGTGTTGCTGGTGGATGACATCTACACCACCGGCTCTACTGTGCAAGCCGCCCAGCAGGTATTGGCCGCTGCCGGGATCCCGGTGGCCGGAGTAGTTGTCGTCGCCCAAACCCCAAAAGCTGCCTGTCCAGCCTGGCCCGGAACCCCAGCCCCTATCCCGCCTCCAGCAGATTAAAGGCCGTAACAAACATAAAGTCACAAAACTCGCGCACCAAGTTCGGATCCCGCCAGCCCTTGCGGGTTTCCTCCCGCAGCACTTCCAGGGCCTGTTCGGCGGTCAGGGCCGGTTTGTAGGGGCGAGGGGAGATCAGAGCGTCGAAGATGTCGATCACCTGAAAGACGCGGGCCAACAGAGGGATCTCTTCGCCTGCCAGCCCATCCGGGTAGCCGCTGCCATCCCAACGCTCGTGGTGGTGGCGGATGATCGGCAGCACATCCTGCATGGTGCGCAAGCCCCGACAGATGTCTTCGCCAATCAACACATGGGATTTCATGATCTCCCATTCTTCCGGGGTATGCTTGCCCTGCTTGCACAAAATCGCATCCGGGATCCCGACTTTGCCGATGTCGTGCAGGTAGCCGCCCCAGCGCAGGGCCTTGATCTGTTGACGAGACAGCCCCAAGTAACGACCAAACTGTTCCCCCATGGCCACCAAGCGTTCGCAATGGTCACCCGTGGTGGGATCCCGACTTTCCACGGCGCGGGCAATGGCAAACAACACCTTGGCGGCGTGATCCAGATCTTCGTTCAAACGCTTTTGGTGGATGGATGAGCGTACCCGCGCCAGCAGCTCCACGTGATCGAAGGGCTTGGTCAAAATGTCGTCGGCCCCCACCTGCATCCCCATCAGGCGATTGGAGCGGTCGGTCAGGGCAGTGATCAGCACAACGGGGATCAGGCGGGTCAGCTCATTGGCCTTCAGTTGCCGGCAGACATCGAACCCGCTCATGTTCGGCATCAGCACATCCAACAGCACCAAGTCTGGCCGAAGCCGCTCCACAGCCTCCAAAGCCTCTTCGCCGTTGGTGGCCTCGCTCACGCGGAAGTGGGCCGACCGCAACAGCTCACCGATGTAGAGGCGGCTGCTGGCCTGATCGTCCACCACCAAAACATGATCCGCCTCCGCCAGCTTCGGGTTTAGACGGGGAAAGGGGGTGTGAGTCAGGCGGGAGTTCATGGCGGCCAAAATCTAGTCTTGCATCGAGTACGAGCTTTCCCCCTCAGCCGGATTCGGCGCAACCCCACAGGGGATCCCAGTCCAAACACTTGGCGGTAGGATGTCAACGAACTCGAATGACATCCCTTCGCCTTCACATCTGGACACACTTTATACTCAGACTTTTAAGTCTGTAATCCGCAACTTTGCTGAACCTACTGCGCTCTTTGTAAGGCTGCCTGATGGGGATCCACATTGAGAAACACGGTGGCATCGCCCTCGACACGGATGATGCGCAAAGGGGGCAGCGAGTCCGTCGGGTTTTGGATGCGCTCTTGCAGCTTCTCGTAGAACAGCAGATCCGCCAGTTGCGCGTTCTGCGCTGCCGCTTGTCCTTTCAGCTCAATGGCCCGCTGGTTGGCCGCCGCCAGGATTAACAGTCGCTCCGTCTCTTTTTCCTGGATCTGCGCCCGTACTGCCGCCGTCTGTGCTGTAATCGAGGCCACCTGTTTGCGTTCAATCGAGTCTCTTAAGGCTTGTGGGAAATCGGGGTTGCCCAGAAACAGGCTCTCCACCTGCACCAGAGGCAGGGTTTGGCCATCGCGGTTGACAGTAGGCATCTCTTGGCGAATCAAGTCCAGCGCTCGTTGTTCGATGGCGGCCCGCTGGCTTTTCCGGTAGAAGTCTTCCGAATCGAAAGAGGCGGAGATATCCCGAATTTTGGAGCGCACCACTGGCACCACCACCGTGGAAAGATAGTTCTCGCCGATGCTGGCGTGCAGCTCATCCAAAGTGGCGAGGTTGGGCTTGAGGGCAATGGCCACATCGATGACAAAGGCTTGTCCATCGGCGGTGTTCACCGTGATGGCGTTGCTGATGGCATTGGCCGAGGCGGGGTTGTTGGTAAACTCCCAAACGCGGGTGAGCACGGTGTAGGTGATCGGCGTCTCGATCCCCGGGATCCGGAAGATGGCCCCTGGCAGTTCCACCCGCCCCTTCTGCAACCCGGAAAAGGTATTGAAAACTACAGTGGCATGTCCGGGCAAAGTGACGTACAGGCAAGCGCGGAGCACTCCCAGGGCCGCCAAGACGGCGATCCCTCCCGCGGTCAGCCAACCGGCTCTGCTGTGGGGTGCTTCTCCTGTTGGATACATGGCGGCTGCTCCCGTTTTAGGGTCGGTGAGAAGAGCTGAGGAAATTGGGGACAGGCTAAAAGGATTGATTTCCTGTTGAGTTATTTGGTGATCAAAGTTTCCAGACGGGATCCCAGTACCGCGGCTTTGACCACCTCTAGGTACTGCGGATTTTGGGTGAGGGCCTGTGCTTTGGCTCTCAATTGACCGGCTTCCGCCTCAGCTTGAGAAATGATGGCGCGGGCATCTTGGCGGGCCTGCTCGATCTCAAATTGCTTTTGCGCCAGTTGATTTTCGGCAATGGTCTTTGCCTCAATTGCCGCTACAAAATCAGGATCGAAATCCACATCCCGCAGCAGAAAATCCAAAACCTCGATGCCGTATTCCTTCAGCAGAAGAGCCACCCGTTCGCGGATTTGGCCCTGGAGCAGCGGGCGCTCCGTGGAATACAGAGCCTGGGCGGAAAAGCCGCTGGTCTCGTTCAGGATGACCGACCGAACAATGGGAGCGATGCGATCCAGGTAGTTCTCCCCCAGTTGTGTGTAGACTTTGGGGGCGTCCACAATGCGAAACTGCAGCGTCGCCTCAGCCGCAATCTGCTGCCCATCCTGAGAAAGGGCCACCAGCCGCGGCGCGTAGGCAGTCGGGTCGTTGTCCTTCCAGGTGAGGGCCTGCGTTTTTACATCGAAGGTAACCGTGCGCGAGACAAAAGGCGGCACCCAATGGAGACCAGGCTGCAAAGCCATCGGGCTCACCCCCCCTCCCCAGGTGAACACCACCATATTTTCTCCGTTGCCCACCAGTCGCAGCGGCCTGCCCATCGCCACTAGGATCAATACGGCTCCGGCAAGGGTGGCCTTGGGCAACCAGCGACCAACTCGCCTTTCCCAACCTTCTGCTCGCATCTCCCCATCTCCTGCGCATGCAGCCATTCTCGCGGCTGTGGGGAAATGAGGCTGAGAAATCGCCGCTATCTTTTAAGTTTTCTCCAGGGATCCCGCGAGAGATCCCGCGCTTGCTCGCCCACTGTTCTCAACGATGTCGAGAACTCTACAAAGTTTACAAAAGATTACTTCATACTTTGCAAAGACCCGTGACAGACAAGCGAAAAGGGAAGAAGATTAAAACATAATAAAGATTTGGGTTGCCGTTCATGCTACCTACTGTCGACTACGAGCGGCGAGACATCCAGGTGCCACCCTCGTGCATTCCCGCTGCCGCCCAGGCCTTGATCCGGCAGGGGGTATCCATCTGCTGGCGGGAAGAGAGCCTGTCTGCCCTAATTCGTCTCGGATCCAAAGGCGCCGCCGACCGGGCCGCCATTTTGCTGGTGGAAATGAGCCTCATGGGCCAACCGGAAGAGCTAAAAAACTGGCTGGAGATGTGCTGGCAACTGCCCGCTTGTCTCAGGGAACCGCTGCAGGTGTAGGATAAAGGATCACTGCAGTTCAAGAGCCTGCCTCGTCGAGGAGAAACTGGCTGCCGTAGCCGGTAACGATGCGGGTTCCATCTTTGAGGATATGAATTTCCACCTGGTCACTGGCCCAATTAAGCTGGTTTTGCAAGGCGGGGTTGAAGACGTGCACCCGCTGGTTGCGGGAAGAGACCAGCGAGTGGGGGGAGTGAATGGCCTGAGATTGGAGATAGGGGCCGTCCACTAAAATATCCAGCTCTTGCAGCAGCTCCTGGGCGCCGGGAGGAGCTTGGGGGGAGTGCAACTGTTCTAGGGTAAAGCCGGTAAAAGACATCACTGTCAGCCCTTTGGCCTTGAGAAGCCGCGCCAAGCTGGCCAGGGCAGGAGCCTGCCAGAAGGGTTCCCCGCCGGAGAAGGTTACCCCTTGATTTTTGGGGTTGCTTAGGATTTGGGCTGCTAGGTCGGTCACGCTCACCAGTTGATGGATGACAAACGGCCAGGAAGCCGGGTTGAAACAGCCTGGGCACTCCCGCAAGCAGCCCTGCACCCACACCACCGCACGGCAGCCCGGCCCATTCACTTCCGACTCGTCCACATACCCCATCAGGTTGAGATAGCCGGGAGGAATCTGGGCCAGAAAGCTCAGCGCCATCTCTGCCTTGGACATGGATCACCCGCTGCAAAACCTCTTGAGGCTATTCTTAGCCTAATTGGCAGCTATGCTCATAAGGCAGTCATGAATCAATAATTAACGCTTGAGAACGATTGAGGCTCGTAGTTGCAAAAACAGGATAACTGGGAGGCTGCTGAGAAAGCTGCCTGGTCTGGAAACCGGCCCTACTCCAATTGCGCCCTCAGGGTTTGCACTCCCCGTCGCGACCAGCTCACCGCTCCAGCTCGATCGGCTACGTAGAGGGGCCGTTGTTTTTGCCGAAACCAGGCAGTCACTGCTTCGCTGACAGGGCCAGAGCTGATGCCCGCCTGCACCTGAAAGCGCTCCAACAGATCCAGAATCAGGGATCCCCCGTCCCACCACAGCCAGTCGATCTGGGCCGGCATCAGCGGGGATCCGGTTAGCTCGGCTTGCACATGGGTGCCGGCAGAGCCCAGCAGCAGCCAATGGGATCCCTCTGTTTCTAAAGTCAACACCAGGGGGTTGGTGTGGATGGCCTGTAGGCTCAACCGCTGCGACACCGGGATCCGGTCGGCAGGCTGCAACACTCGATAGGGGATCCCGGCAGCTTGCACAGCACTGAGGGAGCGCAGGTAACTTTCGGAAGCCGCATTAGCCCCTCCCCCATCCCAGAATTGCCCAATTGCGTTGGCGGGACGTACTCCTTTGGAGAAAGCCGACAGCAGGATCTCCCAGCCGCCATTGGCAGAGCCGGCGGAGGTCATGGCCACCGCCCCGTCCAGACGGCGCAAGCCCTGCTGCCGCAAAAAGGGCAACACCGTGCGTTCTGCCAAACGGGGATCCCCGCTGTTGAGCAAGAGGTGGCGTCCTTCCGCTTGAATGGCCAGGATGGGAATTCGTCCACTGGCCAAGGCGGTAATTTGGACCGGCGGCCCCGGCCACAACCCCGGCCCCAACAGGATCCCGACCAGGATCAAGGCAGTGCCCTGCCAGCGGAAGGCCTGTCGCCACCGCGGCCAAAAGGTCACGGCCACCAGCGCCCCGTAGAGGAGCAAGCACTGGAGCAGAGAAACTCCGCCGGTGTAGTAGGAGCTGAAGGGCCAACCGGCTATCCAGCTCACCCAGTTGATCAAAGGCGTGAGAAGCAGCCCTAGGGGCCTTGCCAGCAGGGATCCCAGCCCTGGAGAGAGTAAAGCCACAAAGGCCACCCCGAACCCCGCCACCAGCAGCGGCAGCAACAGGATCATCAGCAGGGGATTGGCCAGCAGTGAATAGGTGGGGATGCGGCCAAAGATGGCCACCTGCAGCGGCAAAGTCCAGATCTGGGCGGCCAGAGGAACGGCCAAGGCGGTGGCCACTGCCGGGGGTAAAAAGTCCAAGCGGGAAACGATGGGAGCTGTCCCCACCAGCAGGCCCAGGGTGGCGGCGAAGCTGAGCTGGAACCCCAAATCCGTAATCCACATGGGCTGATAGATTAGCAACACCACCGCCACCACCAGCAACGTGCCCAGCGGATTGAGCCTAACTTTTCCCTGCAGGCGCGGCTCCGTCAGCACCACCATGGCTGCTGCCCCCATCAGTGCTGCCCGCAACACCGAAGGGCTGAACCCCGTGAGGGCGATATAAAGCCCCAGCACCGCCAGGATGATCCCCTGCTGCAGGCGCACCGCCAGCCGGCGCGTCAGGACAAACACCACCCCCACCAACAGCGACACATGAAACCCAGAGGCGGCCAGCGCATGGGCCATGCCGATTTCCCGTAAGGCATCCTGCAAGTCGAAATCCAATTGGGCGGCCCGGGATCCCAGCACCAAGGAAGCCAACAGATTCCCCTGCCGCTCCCCCAATCCAGCAACGAACGCCTCTCGCACCCGCCGCCGCAACACCCAGCCCCCCCAACCTCTTCCCCCCGGCTGCAGGATCACCTCACGGGCGCTGAAGCCGGCAAAAGCCCCCTGGCGCTGCAGGTAGGCTTGAAAATCAAAGCTGCCCGGGTTCAAGGCCGGACTGGGAAGGTACAGGGATCCCGTCAGGCGCACCCGTTGGTTGGGGTGGAGATCCTTGTCCTGGAGGGCCTCAGGGCCGGTGGTGACGTAGAGCTTGCCGCTGACCTGGCGGGCCGTGGAGTCGGCGTTGAGCACCTGCTCTGCTCTCAGCCAAAATTGCCGCCGTTCGCTGCGGGTGGGACGAGGTTCCGAGAGGACGGTGCCCACCAAGTTCATCTGCTGCTGGGGGGCCAACAGACTGATATCCGTCGGGCCGGGAAAAGGCTGCCGCCAACCCAGGTAACCCCAAGCTAGACACCCCACCAGCCCCATCGCCAGCCAAGTGCGGGCCAAACGCAGTCGCCGCCGACACAGCAGGGATCCCGCCAGCCCCAATCCCAGCAGGATCCCCCAGCCCCACCCGGCAGCCTGGGGCCAAGCCCGCACCAGCAGGCCCAAGATCCAGCCCAACCCCAGCAGATAGGTTCTTTCCATGTGCCGCAGACCCGTCTGCCCCCCACTGTACCGATGTGGTCAAGCGGGATCCATTGCGTTGTCTTAACCTTGCTCGCCTGCCGAAAGAATTGTACCGAAAGAATTGTATTAAAGGATACTCTTTCTCGACCTTGGCAAAGGGAGTGTAGATTAGGGCTGGTCGCGCCAGCGGGATGTAGTCCTTGGCAGTTTCCTGCGCCGGCATCCTGAAAACGACCCTAAAACGACCCTAAGTTATCTGTCCCCTTCCCCGCTGTTTCCCCTAGACCCTATGCGCATCCGATCCATCCGCGTTCTCAGTGGCCCCAACTACTGGAGCATCCGTCGTCATAAGCTGATTCAAATGCGGCTTGATCTGGAAGACTTGCAGGAGCGACCCACCAACACCATCCCGGGTTTCAAAGAAAGGTTGGAGGCCCTGTTGCCGGGACTGTGGGAACACCAGTGCTCCCGCGGCTGCTATGGGGGATTCTTGCAACGGGTGGAAGAGGGCACCCTCATGGGCCATGTGGTGGAGCATGTGGCCTTGGAACTGCAGACTCTGGCCGGCATGAAAGTGGATTTTGGCCGCACCCGCGAAACCTCCACCCCCGGCACCTACAACGTCGTGTTCGAGTATCAAGAGGCAGAGGCCGGGCGCTTTGCGGCCAAAGCTGCAGTCTACCTCTGTCAGGCTTTGGTGGATGGAGAAGACTACCGCCGCGACCTAGAACTGGACATTCAAGAGTTGCGAGAGATCCGAGAGAACGTCCGCTTCGGCCCCAGCACCCAAGCTTTGCTGGACGAGGCCGCCCTGCGCGGGATCCCCTATCTGCGCCTCAACAAGGGATCCCTGGTGCAACTGGGGTACGGCGTCTACCAAAAGCGCATCGAAGCCACCACCACTGAAAAAACCAGCATCATTGCCGCCGACCTGGCCGCCGACAAGCAGGCCACCAAAGAACTGCTGCAGGACATGGGGATCCCGGTGCCCAAGGGCTATACGGTGCGTCGCCG
The DNA here is from genome assembly GCF_054060435.1 of Thermostichus sp. MS-CIW-34. NCBI lineage: Bacteria > Bacillati > Cyanobacteriota > Cyanophyceae > Thermostichales > Thermostichaceae > Thermostichus > Thermostichus sp. MS-CIW-34. Next base: position 125,313 of record NZ_JBSSDE010000001.1, read on the forward strand.
CAGCGAGTTGGCAGCCACCATCGAGGATGTCGGGGGCTTTCCGGTGGTGATCAAGCCCCTTAACGCCAACCACGGCAAGGGCATCACCGTCAACATCACCAGCCTGGAAGCCGCCGAGATCGCCTACGATGCCGCCAGCCAATACTCCGATGTGGTGTTGGTGGAAAAGCACCTGGTGGGGGATGACTACCGACTGCTGGTGATCAACAACAAGCTGGTGGCTGTGGCCAAGCGGATCCCAGCCTATGTGGTGGGAGATGGCCGCTCCACCATTCAAGAGCTGATCGACGAAGTCAACAGGGATCCGCGGCGGGGGTTTGGCCACGAAAACGTGCTGACCCAAATTAGCGTTGACGACATGACCCTGCGCATCCTCGAAAGCAAAGGCTACACCCTGGATACAGTGCTGCCCGAAGGAGAACATTGCACCCTCAAATCCACCGCCAACCTGAGCACCGGAGGCATCGCCGTCGATTGCACCGATATCATCCATCCCTACAACGCCTTCATTGCCGAACGGGCAGCTCAGATCATCGGCCTGGATGTGGCGGGCATCGACCTCATCTGCCCGGACATTGCCCAGCCCGTCAACGAAACCGGTGGCGGCATTGTCGAGGTGAACGCTTCTCCGGGTTTGCGCATGCACCTGGCCCCCAGCGAAGGGATCCCGCGCAATGTGGCTGAGCCCATCATCGACATGCTCTTTCCCCCCGGCAGCCACACCCGCATCCCCATCCTGGCCGTCACCGGCACCAACGGCAAAACCACCACCACCCGCCTGATCGCCCACATCCTCAAAGGCATCGGCAAGCGGGTCGGCTTCACCACCACCGACGGCGTTTACATCCAAAACCATCAAATTGCCAAGGGAGACATGACCGGCCCCCACAGCGCCCGCCTGGTGCTCAGGGATCCCACCGTAGAAGTGGCGGTGCTGGAAACGGCGCGGGGCGGCATTTTGCGAGAGGGTCTGGGGTTCCCGGAATGCGATATCGGCGTGGTGCTCAACGTAACCTCAGATCACTTGGGGTTAGGGGATATCGAAACCCTGGAAGACATGGCCCGCGTCAAATCCGTCTTGGTGGAAGCGGTACACGAGCGGGGCTACGCTGTCTTGAATGCCGATGATGGTCTGGTGGCCGCCATGGCCGCCAATGTCAAGGCGACAGTGGCCTATTTCAGCATGAACCCGGAAAATCCCCTCATTCAAAAGCACATTGCTTCCGGGGGCATAGCAGCTGTCTATGAAGAGGGCCACATCTCCATTTTGAAACGGGGCTGGAAACTGCGCATAGAAGATGTAACCAAAATTCCCCTCACCCTCTCTGGCAAGGCCAGCTTCATGATCCAAAATGTGCTGGCCGCTACTTTGGCAGCCTTCCTGCACGGGGTTTCCATCGACGACATCCGCATGGCACTGGGCACCTTCACCAGTTCTGTGGCCCAAACCCCTGGTCGCCTCAACTTGTTCGATGTGGGGGGCTACCAAGTGCTGGTGGACTATGCCCACAACCCAGCAGGTTACGAAGCCATTCAAAGTACCCTGGAGCGCTGGGATTGCCAACGAAAAATTGGGGTTATCGGCGGGCCTGGGGATCGGCGCAACAGCGACCTACGAGAGTTGGGAGTCCTGGCAGCGCGCATGTTCGACCGAGCCATTGTCAAAGAAGATGATGACCGGCGAGGACGGGAACCAGGCGAGGTGGCCGCCCTAATCCGGCAGGGTTGGGAACAGGAAAAGGCAGGGGATCGTCTGCAGGAAATCTTGGATGAGGCTACTGCCATCGAAACCGCTCTGGAGAAAGCCGAACCCGGAGACCTGGTGGTGATCTTTCCGGCAGATGTGCAGCGCACCATCCAGATCATCACCCGCTTTCAAGACAAGCTCAATCCCAAACCCAGTTACCGTGGCTCCTCCTACAGCATTGGCCCAGATTTGATCTCCCCCAGCCCTGACGTCAAACTGTCTTAGGCTGGCTGCCGACAACTCCAGAGTGCTCTATGGCCTCCATTCCTGGACAGACATCGAGAATTGAGTGGGCGGAGGTGACCCATAAGTCCTCGGCGGCGATATCCTAAGTTTAGGCTGGCGGGGGCGGGTGACTTGTCTTTTGGGAAGCAGCAGGTGTTCGGCTCAGGGGATCCCCGGCTTTTCAGAAGCCTTAACCGTTCTAAAAAAGTCTGAGGGATGGCAGACAGAACTTTGGGGATCCCAAAAGGTCTAAAGACTCCGTCTCGCCGACGCGATGGGAATGTCGTTAGGGTAGTTGTGAATTTGGCAAGGAAAACAGCTCATGGACAGCGCTCTGCTTCAAGCGGCTCGCCAGATTTATCAATTTCATCTGCAGTATCGACCGGAAGTGCTGGAGCAACCTCCGCGGGGGGTAGTTATTCACCGCCGTACCCTGCGAGGGGATCTGATCTTTTCCGAGTTTCCCATTCTCTTGCCCCAGGAAACTTTTATTCCGCTGCAGCAGTTGGAGCCGCTGCGGTGAGGCACGAGGTCGGCGCTGACAGAGCAGATCCTTCCTTTTTCTGCCTTTAGGGACTCCGTCCTGCCGACGCGATGGGAATGGCTGCCATGCTCGAGATTCTCCCCTACTGCACAACGCTCACATGATGTGGCTGAGCATGATGTGGCTGAGCAGCGCCGACGCCAACAGAATCTGGGAGCTGCGCCTGTTGGCCTGGGTGCTGGTGCTGGTGTTGGGGGCCTGTGTGGGCAGCTTCTTGAACGTGGTGGTCTATCGTCTGCCGCAGGGCCTTTCTCTGCTCCATCCCGGATCCCATTGTCCAAGCTGCAAGACGCCGCTGGGCCCCACGGAGAACATTCCCATCCTAGGCTGGTTGTTGCTGCGCGGTCGCTGCCGCCATTGTGGAGCGCAGATTAGCTGGCGCTACCCTGCCGTTGAGGCGTTGACAATGGGCCTGTTTGCCCTCAGCATCGGCGCTTTGGGGTTTTCTGCCCAAGGGATCCTCACCTGCATCTTGTTGAGCTGGCTGTTGGCCCTGGCGCTCATCGATCTGGATACCTTTTTGCTGCCGGAGGAGCTGACCCGTTCAGGCCTGGTGGTGGGGCTTTTGGCCCGCCTGGCTCTGCCGTGGCTCCAGGGATCCGGATCCCTGGCCGCTACAGGCCTGTCACTGGTGGAAGGGATTGCAGGAGCTGTGCTGGGCCTCTGGCTGCTGGAGGGCATTGGCCTCTTGGCCCGTTGGGTCTTGGGGCGGGAGGCTATGGGCGGGGGAGATGGCAAGCTGTTGGCCCTGATCGGCATGTGGTTGGGCTGGCAGGGGGTGGTGGTGGCCCTTCTTTTGGGTTCCGGGTTTGGCCTGCTGGCTAGCTTGCTGGCCATGACCAAGGGGCGGGCCCGCCTGGGAAAGCCCATCCCCTTCGGCCCCTACTTGGCTATGGGCGGAGGGGTAGCCGCTCTAGCCGGATCCCAACTGGTGGAGGGCTACCTGCGCTGGCTTGACCTGGTGGGGTAGAGGGAACGTCCATTCAACATTGGATACTTCATGTTTCGGGATCTATGACTTCAAACTGATCGGGAAAAAGAATGAGATTAAAATATCGAAAACCTCCTACCAAGCTCAAATCCGGAACCGCTAAATCAACCGCATAGCCTTCAGTGGGATCTGAGTAACATTCCACAATGGATCCCTGAGTTCCAGCAGGAATAGTGGTCTCGCTGAAATACTCCTTGACATCTGCCACAGTTTTAACTCTACTGTATGGCTTGATTCTAGAAGTGGTTTTACTCATCATTGTGTACCTCTAGCCAATTGGTGACCAAACGAGGGATTAAACTTTCCTTATCAACCTGCCACACGGTCACTAAAGTGCCTTTTTTCTGATTGAGGCCCAAAATTTCAATCTTGACTCGATAGCGGCTTCCATAGGGTGTTGGAAACGGATCCCCGGCTAAGGCGCAAGGCAGAGCAGCAGTAACCTGTTGCAGAATGTGAGCAAATCCCACCCTTCTTCCCTCTGGTGTACTGACATCATAGCCAAGCTCTGCAAAGGCAATCCACTTGCCTTGATTTCCAGGATTAGCTGGATTCATAGAGTAATCAACGAACTTGGCAGGATCCACTGCTGCTTCAGAAGCCCTGGGCAAGGATCCGGCCATGGTTGCAGCTTTTGCCGACTTCACGTAAGGTCTAAGGACTCCGTCCCGCTGGCGCGAACAGTAGCCCAGACGTCTCACGCTAACCTGAAACAACCATATTAATTACTCCACCCCCTCGATCCGGTCTTCCACTTCCTGGTACAGCTCCTGCAGGCGCTCGATATTGGCCTGGGAAGTCTGCCAATAGCCGCGCCCATGCACCTCTAGCAGGGATCCGACAATGCGCCGGAAGGAGTGGGGGTTGAGGTTCATCAAGCGCTGCCGCATGGCCTCATCCTTGATGAAAGTCTCGTTGGTTTCCTCGTAGATCCAGTTGTCCACCGCACCTGCCGTGGCCGACCAGCCCGAAGTGTTGACCAACCGCTTGGCGATCTCCCGTACCCCTTCGTAGCCGTGCTTGAGCATCCCCTCATACCACTTGGGGTTGAGGAGCTTGGTGCGGGCGTCCAGACGGATGGTTTCGCTCAGGGTGCGGATCTGGGCGTTGGGCGTGGTGGTATCTGCCATGTAGGCCGAGGGGGCCTTGCCGTCGGGGCGCAGGCTTTGCACCAGCTTGGTGGGATCCGCGTCGAAGTAGTGGCTGACATCGGTCAGGCTGATCTCCGAGGAGTCCAGGTTCTGGAAGGTCACATCCACCGTTTTCAGGCTGGCCTCGAAGAGCTGTCGCATCTGCTGGTTGGGCAGGTTGGAGCCGAAGGCAAAGGACTTGCGGGATAGGTACATCTCCCGCAGCTCGCTTTCATCTTCCCAAGAGCTGTTTTCCACCGCCAGGTTGATGTTGGCGGAGTAGGATCCGGAAGCGTTGGAAAAGACCCGCGTTGCCGCCTGCTCCAACGTCAGCCCCAGTTCTTCTGCCTGCTGCAAGGCGTGCTTGCGCACAAAGTTCAGCTCCGGTGGCTCCACCGCTGCGGCCGCCAGCTTTACCGCCCGGTCGATCAGATCCATCTGGTTGACAAACAGATCCCGGAACACCCCCGAGCAGTTCACCACCACATCAATGCGGGGCCGGCCCAGCTCCTCCAAGGGGATCAGCTCCACCTTGTTCACCCGCCCCAGGGCATCGGGTTTGGGTCGCACCCCCAGCAAACACAGCACCTGCGCCAGCGACTCCCCGTAGGTCTTGATGTTGTCGGTGCCCCAGAGCACCACCGAGATGGTTTCCGGGTACCGGCCACCGTTACTGCTCATCTCGCGAGCCAGCAGCCGTTCCACCACCATCTCCGCAGACTTAATCGCGGCTGCCGTGGGGATGGACTGGGGATCCAAAGCGTGGATGTTGCGCCCTGTCGGCAACACATTGGGGTTGCGGATGGGATCCCCTCCTGGCCCCGGCAAAATGTACTCCCCTTCCAAGGCCCGCAGCAGGGATCCCAGCTCATAATCTGCCGTAATTTGCTTGAGGCACTCCTCCAGAAATTCAAACAAGGGCTTCAAAAGATCCGGATCCACCTGGGGGTAGCCCGCTTCTTTTAGGACTGCCAACCAGGGGGCTTGCCGGCCCATGTTGAAAAAGTTGAGCTTGGCCACCCGCGCGACCCGGCCCTGGGCGTCGGTCTGCTCCTGCACCAGCGCCGCCACCGCCTTCTGGCAGGCCTTGTTGATGCGATCCAGCAGCTCCGTATCCGCCAGGTGCCCCCGATCTCGGTTGCGGTAGATCTCATCGATATCCCGGCCCAGGCTTTGGGCGAGAATGCGGGGCAGGCCGAGGATCCCTTCTTCCGGGCGGTCGATGCTGGCAATGCTCACCAAGGTGGCAATCGCCTCTTCGGCGGTGGGGGGCGCTCCAATGACGTGCAGACCACAGGGCAACAGCCGCGACTCGATCTCCATCAGCTGGGCGTAGAGCTTGCCCACCACCCTGTCCCGCTCTTCCAAGCTCAACTGGGCGGCGTCCCCCTGGGGCAACTCCACATCCTTGTCCAGGTTCACCAGCCGCGCCTTGTCGCAGATGGCGTTGACGATGGCGATGCCCCGCGCCCCCTCCCGCAGGGTTTGGTAGGAGCCGATCATCTCCCGCAGCTCTTGCAGCCCCTTGTAGAGGCCGGCGTTTTCTGCCGGCGGCGTCAGGTAGCTGATGGTGCAGGCGTAGCCCCGCCGCTTGGCAATAGTGGCCTCACTGGGGTTGTTGGCGGCGTAGTAGTACAGGTTGGGCAGGGATCCAATTAGATTATCCGGATAGCACTCGCCCGACATGCCGATCTGCTTGCCCGGCATAAACTCCAGGGATCCATGGGTGCCAAAGTGCAACACCGCATCCGCCCCCCACACTTTCTCCAGGTAGGTGTAGTAGGCAGCAAAGCCGTGGTGGGGGCTGGCTGACCTGGAAAAAAGCAGCCGCATGGGATCCCCTTCATAGCCGAAGGTGGGCTGCACCCCGATGAACACATTGCCAAAGTGCTTGCCGTAGATCAACAGATTTTGCCCATCGGTATTCAGGTGCCCCGGCGCTGGCCCCCAGTATTGCTCGATGGCTTTCACGTAGGGTGTCAGCGCCTCGTACTCCCGCACCGACAGTTTGGCGGCCACATTCAGCTCCGGGCTGGCGTACTGGGCCTGGGGATCGTGCAGGATGGACTCCATCAGCTCCTGCGGGGTTTTGGGCAGCTCGGGGCCGAGGTCATAGCCGTTGTGGGCCAGGGCCTGCATCACCCGGTGAATAGAGGCAAATACATCCAAGTAGGCTGCTGTCCCCACATTGCCTTTGTCCGGCGGGAAGCTGAAAACGGTGATGGCGATCTTCTTCTCCAGCTTGGGCTTGCGCCGCAAATTGGCCCATTTAATGGCCCGCGCCGCGATCAGCTCGATCCGATCCTGCATTGCGTGAGCTTTGCCGGTGGCCGCGTCCCGCCCTGAGAGGATGATGGGATCGATTGCCCCGTCCAGCTCGGGAATGGCAATCTGCAAAGCCACCTGAACCGGGTGTAGGCCCAGGTCGCTGGCAGCCCATTCCTCCGTCGATTGAAACACCAAGGGCAGCGCCACCATGTAGGGGCGATTCAGCCGTTGCAGCGCTTCCACTGCTTTGGGGTGATCCTGCCGCGCCGGCCCTCCCACCAGGGCAAACCCGGTTAGCGACACGACCACATCCACAATGGGCGCTGTCTTCTGCGCGTTCCAGAAAAACTCGTTCACCGGCTTGGAGAAATCTAGACCCCCGGCAAACACCGGCACCACCCGCGCCCCGCGCGACTCCAGCTCTTGCACCATGGCCACGTAGTGGGCATCATCCCCCGTCACCAGGTGGGTGCGCTGCAACACCAACCCCACGCAGGGAGCCAAGGGATCCTTCACGTCCTGCGGCAGATCCTCGCGGGCGTTGTACCAATCCAAATACTCCGCCAGACTGGCAAACATCTGCGGCGCCAAGGGGTGCCAGATGCCCATCTCCAAGTAGGTGACCGGCTCAGCAAACTGCACCTGATCCCGCATCCCCGGCAGGTAGCGATCCGCCAACATCAGCAAAAAGTTCTCCAGGTTCTCGCGGGATCCCCCCAGCCAGTACTGGAAGCTGAGCATGAAGTTGCGGGCATCCTGCGCCTTGTCGAAGGGCAGATACTTCAGCACCTTGGGCAGCGTCTGCAGCAGCTTCAGCATCCCCTCCTGGAAGTTGGATCCCTGCTGGCGCTTGCGCATGAACTGGGCAATGGCGCTCTTGGACTGTCCCAGCTGCGCCATAGAAAAGGCTCCCATCTTGTTCAGGCGCATCACCTCCGGCATGGAGGGAAACACCACCACCGCATCCAGCCGTTCCCGCAGGGGTTCTACCGCCTGCACCACCTTCTGGGCAATGTCCTCGATGAAGATCAAGGATCCAATAAAGACATTGGCCGTTTCCAGATCCCGCCGAAAAGCCTCATAGCCCGCGGGATCCCGCAGCTCCTCCACCAGGTAGCCGGCCAGCTCCACCGCCAGCTTGGAGTTGTGGGCATTGATGCGCTGCGCAGCCGCCGTCAGGGCACTCTGATATTGCGGCTCCAACACCACATACACCACCTTCATCAAGCGGCGATCCCCTACCTCGGCAGGGGTAACGTGGCGGGTGATGGGCTTAACCAGAGTAAACATGCGGTCGCTCTCCGTCGTGCAATGCAAAAATTGGGTAAACCGGGGAAAGGATTCTGTCCTGCTAACGCGAAAGGACTCCGTCCCGCTGACGCGAAAGGACTCCGTCCCGCTGACGCGATAGGCAGGATCCCCTATTGTCTGTTTCCCGTTCTACCAGAGAAACGGATCCCTGCTGGGAGCATGGCGGCAAGGTCGTAATAATTCGCAATGATCGCTGAGGTACTGTAAAGGGGAAGAGGATCCCTTCCCCAGAGAGCGTCCCCTTCTAAGGATCCAATGGACTTCTCACCCCGCGCCCGCCTTTATTCAGCACATGGGTGTAAATCATGGTGGTTTTGACATCTTTGTGGCCCAACAATTCTTGGACGGTGCGGATGTCGTAGCCGTTTTGCAGGAGATGAGTGGCAAAACTATGGCGGAAGGTGTGGCAAGTAAACTACCCGACTCCGTACCGCTTTAGCGGTACAGAGTAGGCTTTTAGTAGCCCTGGGCCTGCTCTGCTCTACCAGAGAACAAGACAAGCCCGGACCTCTAGGCTGGTTTACGGCAGCCCCAATCGACCGTTGCCAGTGCCTTAAATAACCGTTTCTGGTGTCCGCACTATTATCATAACATAGAGCAAATAAAGTTGCACATTCCTCCCGACACTGACTTTATGAGTACAGTGTGCGGATCCTGCGATTTCTAGCTGACTTGCTCCAGGAGCTTTCTGAGTCTAGGTATGGGTGTGTTAATGCTCATTCAGCCAGATAAAAACCCTTTGGAGGTAATTATCGCTCAAAATGTTGACTATACAGACAAATTAGGGCAGCATTACACTAGGCGATGGAAAAGTCTGCTTCTTAGGTGATTATCAGTCATCTAGCTGCAGAAACACATGTTAGGCGACAGGGAGCTTTTAATGACGACCGAGTTGCTCTATCACCAACCAGTGGCACTGATCGCCATCGCGCTGCTTGCATGCATGGTGATCGCTGCGGGCTCGGGGTACAAACTCGGTCGCAGAGGACGCCAAGCACAAAACGAGCTGACGCGAATTCAGATCGGGAGCATTCAAGCGGCAACCCTGGGACTGCTTGCCCTTCTTCTTGGATTCACCTTCGCCATGGCGCTGTCCCGATTCGAGTACCGGAAGCTAGTTCGCAAAACGGCGGCGTTGTTTGCCGAGACGTTATGTGAAAGTGCGGCTCTGCATTCTACAAGTCAACAATTAATAATGTAATAATCTGAAAGGAAATCGCAATGCCATATCAAGCCGAAATTAGTCGAGCCAATCCGAGTTGTTTCTTGTTCCTCATTGACCAGTCGGGATCGATGTCAGACCCGTTCGGTGGTAGTGGGCCAAACAAAAGAAAAGCGGATGGTGTCTCCGATGCAATCAACAAGCTGCTTCAAAACTTAGTCATCAAGTGTGCCAAGAGCGATGGAGTTCGAGACTATTACTATGTTGGCGTAATTGGTTATGGTGCTTCAGTCGGTTCAGCCTTTATGGGCTCTCTCGCTGGCAAGGATTTATCACCCATTAGCCAAATCGCAAATTCACCGGCTCGAATCGAGGAGCGTAGCAAGAAAGTGGATGATGGAGCCGGCGGGCTCGTGGAACAGACTATCAAGTTCCCAATTTGGTTTGATCCCGTCGCTAACGGAGGAACTCCAATGTGCCAAGCATTAACGCAGGCCAAGACGATCGTTCAAGACTGGATTGCCCAGCACCCTTCCTGCTTTCCTCCCATTGTGATAAACATAACAGACGGTGAGGCGACAGATGGAAACCCTTCTGATGCTGCAAACGAAATCAAATCATTAGCGAGCTCTGATGGTAACGTTTTGCTATTCAATGTTCACTTGTCTTCTCAGAAGGCTAATCCTATTGAATTTCCAGACTCCGATAGCGGACTGCCCGATGAGTTTGCCCGCTTACTCTTCAGTATGTCGAGCATACTGCCAACACACATCCAGAATGCAGCAAAACAGGAAGGATATCATATCTCGGAGGCAAGCCGTGGGTTTGTTTTCAACGCTGATATCGTTTCGGTAATTCGTTTCTTGGATATTGGAACGCGTCCAAGCAATCTGCGCTAGTTTTGGAACCTATGAGACTCTCACTACACCATTTCTGGCTGCAAAAGCTTGGCAATGAAGAAGCCGATTACGAGGACGCTTTCGCCCCCAAAATAGATGGCATAATCGATCAGGAGACTTTTGCAATAGCTATTGCCGACGGTGCAACTGAGAGTTCTTTTGCATCCGATTGGGCTAAGATGCTCACTCGTGCTTTTGTCAAAGAACGCTTCACGAACATCCAGGCTCTGCAGGCCCGCACGGAAATATTATCGAAGCGATGGCACACTTTTGTAAACCGTAGACCATTGCCTTGGTTTGCAGAAGAAAAGGTTCGCCTTGGAGCCTTCGCAACGCTGCTCGGCGTCGAACTCACCTCAAACTCAAACGATTCAAACGAATCGGGATCTTGGTCAGCAATAGCAGTCGGTGACAGTTGTCTCTTTCAAGTCCGCAATGATGATCTTGTCCTCTCTTTTCCCATTTCCAGCGCAAGCGAATTTGGAAGTTCTCCGACTTTGCTTTCCACCAATTTGGCCCGCAATTCGCAACTCTGGGAGAAAGTCAAGCGCCAAACTGCAGAATGGCAATCAGGCGATCTCTTGCTACTTGCCACAGATGCCCTCGCGTGTTGGTTCCTCACCGAGCATGAGAACAATGAAAAGCCCTGGAACATTCTCTACGGTTTTACCGAGAATTCGTCGCCTCAGGAATCATTCAAAGCGTGGGCGAATGATGCGCGTCGTTCTACCCGCCTGAAAAATGATGACATCACCTTACTCTTAGTGAGGCTCTGAATTTGTTATGCCATTACCAAGAGGCGATGAATACTTAGCTGCAGTTCAAAACCCCAACACAGCTTTCAGCGATCCGGAATTAAAGGTTTCCATCCCAGAACCTGATCAGTTCGGAATTCCTAAGCCTTACTCCGGAGGGTTCACAACCACATTTCATCTCAAAAATCATTCGCAACATTGGGCAGTCCGCTGTTTCACCAGAACCATTCCAGATTTGCAGAGACGCTATGAAGCTATTGGGCGGTTCCTGCAAACCTGTACAGACGGTTTTTTTGTAAAGGCCATTTGTCTTAATGAAGGAATTAGAGTTGGCAACCAGTGGCATCCCATCATAAAGATGCAGTGGCTCGATGGCGAAACTCTGAACACCTTCATCGACCGCAATATCAATATCTCTAAGCCTGGAGAGATTTCTAAGCTCATTCCAGAGTTTGTCGATTTGGTGCAACGTCTCGAAAGCCTCAAAGTAGCTCACGGGGATCTCCAGCATGGTAATATTCTCGTCAAGCAAGGGAAGCTCTACCTTATCGATTACGATGGATTCTACCTCCCCGAACTCTCCAGCCTTAAGACAAATGAGATCGGACATCTTAACTATCAGCATCCTTCAAGAACCGCTGCTCATTACAATTCAACGATTGACCGGTTTTCGGCCATCGTGATATATCTCGGTCTTTCAGCGGTCGCCGCTTCGCCCCCTCTCTGGCACAAGTACAACAACAGCGAGAATATCCTATTTTGCTCAAATGACTTTGCAGATGTCGAGTCATCTCCACTTCTCATTGACATTTCTAGAATCTCCCAACTTGCCCCTCTTGTGGAGAGATTCAGGGGTGTTTGCAGGCTCGAATTCGATAAAGTTCCGTCTCTTGATCAGTTCATTTCTGGCAACTTCACCTTTCCAAAGATCACAGTCCGCCCTCCCGCTCCAGCCGTTACTGTTCCCCAAAGGCGCAGCCAGTATCCAGTCATTGACGCTTCTCTTTCTGGCTCACTCTCAGAACATATCGGCGACCGGGTGGAAGTAATCGGACTGATTACCGATTACCATTCTGCACAAACTAAGCACGGACAACCTTACATATTCCTCAACTTCGGTTCTTACCCACACCAAACCTTTACACTTGTTTTGTGGTCGACTTCCCTGGATGCGTTCCGCCGTGATAAAGTTGATCCTCTTTCTCTCGTTCACAAGTGGGTCAAAGTTACTGGCGTAATTGGTAGGTATCGGGACAGACTGTATCGGGACAGACTGCAGATGACAATTGAACTTCCGTCTCAAGTTCAAATATTGTCAGGCGAGGAAGAAGCTCGCCAATGGCTTGGAGTCAAGCCGTCTGTATCGCTATCTCCACAGATTCGACGCCCAATTTCACAACCTGACGAATCAGTTTTTAATACTATCTATTCGGGCAAACGTGCTACTCCTAGTGGTACTCCGTCATCGACCACATCTCCGTCAAAGAAATTTGATTCTTCCCATTTTAATACTATCTATTCGGGCAAACGTGCTACTCCTAGTGGTACTCCGTCATCGACCACATCTCCGTCAAAGAAATTTGATTCTTCCCACGGCATCCTTGGCGGATTAATACTCGGAATCGTCGGTGCATTAGTTTTGGGTTTCTGGGGTTTCGTGGCAGGCGCCGTGCTCGGTTACCAAATTGGCAAGCGATTATGAAAGGACAACACACTCTATGAGCTGGCGATTCAGAAAAATCTTCCGTTGGGGTCCATTCCGCACCACTTGGACAAAACGAGGCTGGGGATCCTGATGCTTTTGGGGCTGATGGGTTACCCAACATAACAAGTCACTGCACCCGACCTTGAGGTAGATTACTGATTGGGATCCTTGGTTTGGGGTGGCGGGTGAGTTCGGCCGTTATGTTGCCAGCGCCAGAGCTGTGCCTTGTCAAGGCTGTTGGTGAAGGGGCGCTGGCGTCTGTGGGTAGTTGAACCGATCGGTGGAAAAATTTACACAACATAACAAGTCACTGCACCCGACCTGATGTTAAAATTCGAGAAATACCCAAAACTGCTGGCGGCGGGTGAGTTCAGCCGTTATATTGCTTGTCTTATTAGTCAAATAGATTTAGTTTAGTCATTTGGAGACAGCATGTCAGAAGGTAAGTTCCAGAACTATGCTCCACTTAACCCAAACACAGCAGAGAAAAAGTTTTGGGAATGCCTCAAAAAGACATTTCAGAATGAGCCATGCGTAGCTTACTTTAGGTATCCAATTTTTAAACGCACAGGCAATCTCACCAGAGAACCTGACGTTATCTTTATGCACAGAGATTTAGGATTGTGGGTATTTGAGTGTAAAGGGTGCAGTATCGCTAACATTGAAAGTATCGAAGGGCATCAGTGGAAAATGACTAATTGGCATAGGGAAGAGGAATTGCCTATGCTTCAAGCTGAGGATGGCATGTTTGCAATAAGTGCGAAACTCACAGAACGAAGAGAAACACGAGGACTGGTCGCCTCACACTACAGAGTGGTATTACCCTTTGTTAAAGAGCAAGAATGGCAAGATAAAGGATTTTCTGACTTGCCGTGTACCCATGGCGTTGTTTTGCTGGAGGAGGATCTGAAGCCATCGACTCTCCGAGAAAAACTACAGTTGGGCGCTTGCGAAAATCCACAGCGTCCTCTATCTGATGAACAGTGGCAAAACATAGTTGCTTTACTGGGCGGTTCGCTACCAAGACAAGAAGCTAGAGCCATACCCACAGGAACACCACCCGAAAATCCTTTAAGAGTCATCCATTATCTGGAATCTCGCCTTCGTTTTCTGGACGATCAACAGCAAAAGGTAGCTTTTGAGGTTCCAGATGGCCCTCAGCGTGTTAGAGGATTAGCAGGAACAGGGAAAACCGTTCTATTTGCCAAGAGAGCCGCAAAAATCCATGCCGCGCACCCTGACTGGAAAATTGCTTTTGTTTTTTTTACACGGGCACTTTACGACCAAATCATAGGTTTAATTGGTCTTTACTATCGTGAAATGGTTCGGCAAGATGAAGGAGATGTAGAACCAGACTGGCACAATGTACAAGTACTACATGCTTGGGGTTCAAGAGAGCGTAACGGTTTCTACCGTAACTTAGCCCAAAAATCGGGAATACGTCCTCTGAGTGTCAACGACGTTAAACATAGTCTTGGACGCTCCTGCTCTCCGTCAGAAGCTTTTCAATACATCTGTGATTCTTTAGAAGAAAATGTACCAAACATACCTGTACTTTTTGATGCGATCTTGATAGACGAAGGACAGGATTTGCCCCCATCCTTCTATCGATTAGCTTATAAAAGTTTATCTGACCCAAAACGACTTTATTGGGCATACGACGAAGCACAGGGGATTGGAACCCTGACGGTACCTCGTCCTTTGCATATCTTTGGGCTTAATCCAGATGGAACACCAGTAGTAGATTTAGGTGGGAACAAACTTCCTGATGGAACCATAACCAGCCCTACCTACGAAGGAGGACTGCGCAAGGCACACAATTTAAACCGATGCTACCGAACACCTAAAATGCTTCTCATGGCTGCTCACGCTATCAACATGGGCTTACTGCGACAAGAGGGTTGTTTGCAAGGAGTGAGTAACAAAGAGGATTGGGAAAAACTAGGTTACACTGTTCTGGATGGAGATTTTTCAGATGCAAGTGTCAAAGCTGGCAAAACAGTCACAGTTACGCGCGAGGCAAAAAACAGCCCTCACCCCATAGACAGTGATGATTTTCCTCACAAGGACGCTTTAGGCTCACCTTTACGCATCCAGACTTTTTCGGATGAGTTGGAAGAGCAGGAATGGATTGCTCAACAAGTGGAGGAAGATCTGAAGTTAGGCTTCGACCCTTGGGACTTGTTGATTACTTGCCCCACTGGTGATAAAGAACAGCAGTACTTTGAAGCAATAAAATCTAAACTCTCAAGGCGAGGTATCCAAAGCGTTATTGCAGGTGTTGATACAAATCTGGATATCTTTCGCATGGATAACTGCATCACGATCTCAACAATTTTCCGAGCCAAGGGCAATGAGGCGTGGAAGGTTTATGCTTGCAGATTTCATTGTGCTACCCAGCCATTAGCTTGGAGAGGAGAGTCAGAACTACAGAAGCGTAACGAAGCCTTTGTTGCACTTACACGAGCGCGTATCTGGTGCGTTGTAACTGGGGTTGAGGGTGCGAGCCCAGTTTTTGAAGAATTGAGAGCTATTGTGCAACAGTACCCAAATCTAACCTTTAAAGCATTCAATCAATCCTCATTGAAAAGGATTAATGATGAAGATTTTGAATAGCAAATTAGAAACTCGTATCAATATTTGCTACCAATTGTAAGTGCAACATAACAAATCACTGCACCCGACTTGAAGCTATACTTTAGTCATTACCCAAAACTATAGCTAGGTAGGTTAAGGTTGTCGCCTTAAGATTCTGGGAAACCAATGTGGGGCTACGCCCAGCGACCCATATCATGCCAACCTTTGTATGCTTAGCTATACTGGTGGCGGGTGAGTTCAACCGTTAGATGCCCTTATTCCCTGGTTGTGGCTATCCTCCCAGTCCTGATTGAGAGCAAAGGGGTAGTTAGACAAGGAGTGCATTAAACAGGTAGCCGATACTGATGATTCCAAAAGTCATTAGGCTAATAAACACAGCTAAAAGTTGAGGGCGAAGAACTTTTCTCAGGATGACCATCTCAGGCAATGAGAGAGCCGTCACAGCCATTGTGAACGCTAATACAGTACCCATCGGCATTCCTTTGTTAACCAATGCTTCGGTAATTGGCATAACACCAGCAATGTTTGCATAGAGAGGTACACCCAACACTACAGCAACAGGAACAGCGAATGGGTTGCTAGACCCTGCTAATTGTGTAACTAAAGTGGTTGGGACATAGCCATGAATTCCAGCACCGATCGCAATACCGACAACGACATAAAGCCATACCGATCGCACAATTTCACTGGACTGAAACCATCCCTGCTGAAACCTCTGTTTCCAAGTGACATGATTGGCGTTAAGGTTGTCCTCTTGAGCATTGTCTTGGTGGGCTTTTTGAAATTGCCATACAAAAGATTCAACCCATTTTTCCAACTTGAGCCATCCGATGATATAACCAGCTAAGATCGCTAATCCAACCCCAAAGCCAATATATAGAAGTGTGACTTTTAACCCGAATAACCCCCACAACAGTACAACAGCTACTTCATTTACCATTGGGGCAGAAATCAAATAAGAAAATGTCACACCCAGAGGGATACCTGCTTCCAAAAAACCAATAAATAGGGGTACGGCAGAACAAGAGCAAAAAGGTGTGACAATCCCCACCATCGCCGCTAGAATATTTCCGCCCAAAGTGCGCTTACCTTCTAACCATTGCCGCACGTTTTCAGGTTGCAAAAAACTCTGAAATGTTCCCACAACAAAACTAATAACAATCAATAAGGTCAAAACTTTGGGGACATCGTAAAGGAAAAAATGCAAGCTAGCTCCGAGATGAGATTCAACTGACAGTCCTAATAGACGAGTGACGATCTGTGTTGCCAGCCAGTCGAATGGATAAAACGGATCGAACATTGTTTGTCCTCTCTTCTACATCTGTAAGAGTCGCTGAATTTCCTCACTGGTCATCACTTTACCTTTACCCACGACCTTACCATTAACAGTCAGTGCAGGTGTAGACATAACTCCTCGCTTGGCAATTTCAATGGGGTCAGTAATGTGAAAAATTTCTGCTTCTAGGTTAAGTGCAGCGATCGCTTCTCTGGCATTAGCTTCTAGTTGCTGACATTTTTTGCAGCCTGTTCCCAGTACTTCAACTGTGATCGGTTTCATAAGAATTTTCCTCCCAATGTTTACGTCAGATCGCAATAGCATTAATTTCTCAAAGGCTTGACTTGAAACTGATCTAGGACAACGCATTCTTGATCATTTTTTTGCAAATTGGCATAGCACTGTTGAGCCAGTGGTGTTAGCTCATTATGAAGAATTTGTAATTGGCGAATCGTATCTTCAATTTCATTAACTTTTTTGCTGAGACGTTCATAAACCGCCTGACAAGTGAGCGATCGCCCATCCTTTAACGCAAGAATGTCTTTAGTTTCATCTAGACTAAGCCCCAAAGATTTAGCCCGTGTAATAAAGGTAAGCCGCTCCACATCTTGTTGACTGAATAGCCGATACCCTGCTTCTGTGCGCTGTGGGGATGGAATTAACCCAATTCGCTCATAAAAGTAAAGGGTTTGTGGATTAATATCTAACAGACGCGAGACTTCCCCCACTTGAAACATTGACATCACTCCATTACAGCCTGATAAGCTCATAGTAAACCTTATACTTTGATATAAGGTCAAGGGTCGTCAGGTAAAGTTTGTTAAAGTTGTCAGGTTGTCAGGCATCTAACACTGCGTTGGTGCGGACGGAACAGAGGTTATTGGTGGGTATTCTAAGGTTATCTGCCGCCACACAACTTCACCGTTATGCGGCAGGACCTCCCGGTGTACTCTGAAACCATGCGACCATCGAGCATGTGTCGTCGTCACCCTCTTGCAACGTTCTTTGCTCTCGCCTATGGCATTTCGTGGGTACTCTGGGCACCGCTGTGGCTGCCTGCGTTTGGCATACACGGGTTGCCGGTAATTCCTTATCACCATGCACTCGGCGCCTTGGGGCCAATCACCGCAGCCTTCCTCGTGTCCGCCATGGAAACCGGGCTGGCGGGACCGGCGGATCTGCTACGACGCATGGGTTTGTGGCGCGGGAGACTCGTCTGGGTCGCAGTCGCGCTCTTTGCCCCCTATGTTCTTCTTGCACTCGCCGTCGTTGCGGCATCGCTGCTGAATGGGGAGAGCGTGTCGCTGTCGGGCGTCGGCAGATCACGCGAATTCTTGCAGTTTTCAGCTCTCGGATTCCTTGTTTACAACATTGTCTCGTTCGGCTTTGGCGAAGAGGCGGGCTGGCGAGGGTTCGCCCTTCCTCGACTGCAAACCCGCCATTCCGCTCTGGTCGCTTCGCTGCTACTTACGTGCGGATGGGCGCTCTGGCACCTGCCGCTTTTCTTTTACCGCCCCGGCTATACCAGCATGAATGTGCCAGGCGTCACCGGTTGGTTCTTCAGCTTGCTCACGGGTGCGGTATTGCTCACATGGCTTTATAACGAGAGTCGTGGCAGCATTCTCGTTGTGGCGATTTTTCATGCTACGGTCGACGTCGCTTTTACCTCGGATATTTCCTCGCCGTTCGTGGTCAACATCACTGGAGCGCTAATTACGTGCTGGGGAATCATCGTACTTATCGCTGCGGGGCCTCGCTATCTGGCAAGGCGCGGCAAGATGGTCAGGCTGCATGTTGGCGACAGCGTCACCGGATTCGTTCACCGTGACGGCCAAGTTAGTCAGCCTGCCGCATAACAATGCGATGCAGCTGACGGCGCTCCGCGCCGCAGCTGATCGCCATCGTTATGTCGCCAGCGCCAGAGTTGTGCTTAGCCAAGGTTGTTGGTGAGGGGGCGCTGGTGTCGGTGGGTAGTGGAAGCGACTAGTGAAAATTTACACAACATAACAAATCACTGCACCCGTCCTGATGTTACAATCCAATCACTACTCAAAACTACTGGTGGCGGGTGAGCTTAGCCGTTATGCCAAATTAGAGATAGAATACAGTATGGTGATAATGGTATTGCATTTCAACTCATTTGGTTGCTTATAGGTGTTTTAAGTGGATTTGCTTTTTATAACTCGATTATTCAGGTTCTGCTTATAATCCCAAATATTCAAAGAATTATATCTACTTATTGGCTAGGGCTTGCACTTCTGTCTCTTTTTATTTCAATCTTATGTGGTTGTATTCTTCTTGGGCACGAAAAAGTTACCACCTTTGACAAAGAAAAATACAGAATTGTTCAGAGAGTCGCAGGATACTTGAGCATAAAGCGATATCTCTATAAACCTAGAATTTGGAGCTTAAATGAACTTCGTTCTGTAATTATTGAGGAGCTTGATGATGGAGAAACACTTTTTTACTCTCTTTTTCTGCGAACAGGTTCGGGGGAAATTATTCCTCTGTCAAATGAAAAGTTTAGTAGCTATGATGCGAGAAAAGACGCTGAAAAGATTTTATTGTATGTGGGGCTGTCAATTGACAATATTCAAGAAGAAAAACGAAAGGGATATGAATTATGGAAGGGTTGAGGCATAACAAATCACTGCACCCAACCTGATGCTATAATCCATCCATTACTCAAAACTAGTGGCGGGTGAATTCAGCCGTTATATTGCCAGCCCTGGTAGATTGTGGATGATTGGGTCAAAGGATCCCTGGGGAGGCTGGTCTTGGAGGATCCAGATAGATCTAGGTAGAGAGAGTCACCCAACATAACAAGTCACTGCACCCGACCTTGAGGTAGATTACTGATTGGGATCCTTGGTTTGGGGTGGCGGGTGAGTTCGGCCGTTATGTTGCCAGCGCTAGACTTGTGCCTAGTCAAGGTTGTTGGTGAAGGGGCGCTGGGGTCTGTGGGTAGTTGAACCGATCGGTGGAAAAATTTACACAACATAACAAGTCACTGCACCCGACCGTATGCTAAGCTGTTCATATCATCCAAAGCCAGTGGCCGCGGGTGAGTTCAGACGTTGGGCGGCTTCGCCTAAGTTCAAGTTGGGAGAGATTTTATGCCCCAGAGAAATACTTTGATATGCACGGTTGGAACAAGTCTTTTTGAAGGCAACTTAAGTCGTTTGTCAGCAACTACACCCAATGTGCCATCAAATTGGGAAAATATTCGCAAGGCTTATGATGAACAAAATTGGACAAATTTAGCTGAAGAGATGCTTAGAGTCTCGCCAACCGACAGAGTGTGCGGCGCTGAAATCAACACAATAGCTGAAATCAACACAATAGAAGAAGCCCGAAGAAAAAGCTGGCTTGAACTTGAAAATCTAATTTTTCTTGTTTCGGATACTCCTAAAGGAAAAAACACAGGAGAATTTCTAAAGCGCTATTTTGAACGACGTACCGACCTCAATTTACGAAATCTCGAATATCAAACTGTTGATAATCTTCAAGATGAGCGCCCCACAGATTTTAGAGTTCACGGCTTAAGAAATCTTGTTCGCAAAGCTGGCGAATATATACAAAGATTTGGTGGTGCTGAATATGTCGCCATTGACGCAACTGGCGGATACAAAGCGCAAATAGCAATAGCCGTTATTGTTGGGCAGGCATTGAACATACCTGTTTTTTATAAACACGAGAGATTTTCGGAAATTATAGATTTTCCTCCGTTGCCCATATCATTCGACTACGAAATTCTTGCACAAAATGCAGATGTACTAACAGACTTTGAACGCGGCGGAGCGTTTTCGCGCAGTGAATTAGGTGAAATTGACGAAAAGCTTCGTGTTTTATTGGCAGAGATTGTTGTTGATGGGGAGTCTGTTTACGAATTAAGTCCGATAGGGCAGATTTACTTAACAGGTTTTCGTATCCGCAACCCAAAGCCGGTAAGACTAATACCAGCCGAAAATAAAAAAGAGCCATCGTTTAGAGATGACCATTACCCAATTGGGTTTAGAGATTTCGTGGAAAAAGTTTGGCGGGAAAACCCATGGATAGTAACAGCGAACTCATTGCCTTACGACAAGCAGAAATCAATTAAGGGTATTGGATTCTATGTTCGAGAAGAAGATGGCAAGCTTATAGGAACGTTCCAAGATAAAAATAATTTTGGCGCAAGGTTTTGGATTCATGTTACCGATGAATCTTCAATCGCCTTAGCATGGGCGGCAGACACCTTAAACCGGAAGTACAGACCATGAACAACAACTACGCCGCCCAACACGCGCTTCCACCTGACACCGCTCCGCTGCGCTTCGCGGCGCAGGTGAAGCGCAGGCCGTTAGATGGCTGATCGATGCGGTTCATAATGAGAAGTCTGCCGATGAAGAGATGTATAGCTCTCAGGGTTATGGCCTCGGCGCTGCTCGTCTTGCCACTGACATCTGTACCGACTCACGCTCAGGGAGGGCGCGCTGATATTGAGATCGATTTCGGCGCGTGTACTCCTGAGCGGCGGTTGGTCTTCTTCGCCTTCGGCTCTACGACCATCGAAGTGGCGGGTAAGGCGGGGGGGAGATGCGTAATGAGGTACGGGACCGAAATCGAGAATCCGATTTGGGATGGGTTCCTTGATAAGACATGCAGGGTGCCACTGCAAGCAGGGAGGCTAAGGTTCACGGTGAGGGATGACGGGGTTGATTTCTCCCCCCTCAAGTCACACTGTGTTCCCACCCCACGTGTAAAGAAGAAGAATTGAGCGATGTCCTGCGGCGCAAAGGATTTGAAAGGTATATAACCGAGGAAGAACGGATGGAGTTCTTGAGCACTTTCGTTAGAGATGGCGTCTTGGTGGAGATTGTAGAGCGCGTGGCGACGTGTCGTGATCCCAAAGACGACAAGTTTCTTGAACTGGCTGTTAATGGCAAGGCAAGATGTGCGTGCCGTTAGATGTACCCAGAGACAAGATGATGAGCAAGCTCAAATGCCCTCATTGCGGGAACCCAGGGATCCCTGTCCTCTGCAAGGTGTGCCTCGGCTCAACTGTGCCTGCGACCTGCAAAGCGTTATGAATCTTTGTTTGAGTCGTAATTGAGAGGAAATAGGTGAGCTATAATTCCTAATGGACTTTTCTTTTCATTGCAGGTTGGGTAATGCAAAAACAGGAAGTCCTTACATTACTGGCAAATCACCAGAACACTCTGAAGGACTTTGGCGTAAAGTCTCTAATGCTCTTTGGTTCAGTAGCAAGGGATGAAGCGCAAACAGACAGTGATATCGATCTGCTAGTAGAGTTTGACCGTCCAGTTGGATTGTTCACTTTTGCACGCTTGAAACGATATCTAGAGGAAATTTTAGAGAGTCCGGTTGATCTAGGTACGCCTGACTCCCTCAAGCCCTATCTGCAAGAATCCGTTCTCCGGGAGGTGGTTCGTGCCTTCTAGAGATTGGCAGAACAGAGTAAGATCGGAAATAGAGGCAATTAAGTTAGATGAGGATCCCTCTGGGCCAGGATATATGGTTGTTTCAGACTGCAGGAAAGCAACTTGGGGATCCCAGGTTCCCATAGTCTGCTTTGGGAGACAGATAAGGGGTATGTTTGTGTTGGCCGGTTAGAGATCGAAGGCAGGGCAAATGTCCCAGACTTATTCGGAACGACTATCGCGAACGGAGCTATTGTACTGGCTACCGTCTCATCGCCATTTGAATTGACTATAAGTAAACACACAAGCTCTCAAGCACGGGGCGGCAACGGTGGGCATTGGATCCCGGGAACCAGGGATTCCAGCAAGCCGCTACAGGCATCCCAGAGCAGCTCGATCACGTAATGGAATCCAGCCTCACCCCCGTAGTAGGGATCCGGAACTTCTTCGTCAGAATGAGAGCGGCAATAGCTGCACATCAGGCGCACTTTCTCGGCATATTTTCCCTGGGGATCCAAGCTGAGAATGTCGCGGTAATTTTGTCGATCCATAGCCAGGATCAGGTCAAACTCGCGCAGGTCGGCAGGTCGAATCTGGCGGGCCTTGCCTTGTAGCTCTAGGCCATAGCATCGGGCTGCTTGTTGCATGCGCCTATCTGGGGGGCTGCCGATGTGATAGGCTGCCGTACCTGCTGAGTCGCAGATAATTGCTTCCTTATGGCCGCTGCTGCGCAAAAGGTGATTGGTGATGCCCTCAGCAGTAGGAGAGCGACAGATGTTACCCAGACAGACAAACAGAAGCTTTTGGCTCATGGCAACCTCCCCATCGGATCCCATGTGTGGGCCCACCACAGGATGTATCCGCCTGCAACAGCGGGACGGATTCCCTTTCTATTTTCCACCAAGAGCCGCTGCAATGTTTTGTCGGCGGCTATCGTAACATTGCAGATTTAATTGAACCGACAAGGGATCCCCAGGCACTGCTGCAATAGCTTCAGGTACTCTTGTCCATCCATGAGAAAGGCACCAAAACGGGCCAGGTGCGGGTTCATCAACTGAGCGTCGAATAGGCGAAAGCCCCGCTCCCGTAAGTGCTCCACCAACTTCACCAAGGCCACCTTCGAGCCGTTGGGGATGCGGTAGAACATCGACTCGCCGATAAACGCCGCTCCAAGGGCAATACCCAGGATCCCGCCTGCCAAGGTCTCTCCCTGCCAGGTTTCAAAGCTGTGGGCAAAGCCAGACCGGTGCAGAGCTGCGTAAATCTGCTTCAGCTCGGGGCTAATCCAGGTTTGGGGACGAGCGGCACAGCCCTCTACCACCTGCTCAAAAGCACAGTTCAGCCGCACCTGAAAGCGATTGCTGCGCACCAAGGGCCGCAATGAACGGGGGCAGTGGAATCGCTCATCGAGGGGGATCACCGCGTGCCGGTCGGTGCCGTACCAGGCCAGGGATCCCGTCTCTTCGTCGGCCATCAGAAAGTAGCCTTGGGCATAGCCTGCCAGAATGGTGGCCAGATCCACCTGCATTGCCTCAGTTGCGCTCCTCAAGATTGCCATTCTGCAGAGAGGCTGGCAAAATCCCCCCCATTGGCCCTGGGGTGACAATCCACACAGGCGCTCACCCGCACAGGAGTGGGAAACTCCACTTGCAGATGCAGGGCACGGAAATAGCGAGAATCTGCCAAGCGATAGGGCACCTGTTCCCCCTGTCGCAGGGGCCGGGAGTTGGGCCGCAAATAGCCCCAGGCCAGTTGTAAAGCCACACCGCTCAGGGGCTGGATCTGCTGGCCATAGTGGTTGGGATCCTGCAGCAGCCGTCGCCAGGTTTCAGTGGGCAACACTTGGGCGGGCAACGCCACATGGCAACCACCACAACTGCGCACATATTGAGCTTGCTCCAGTTGGGCTTGAGTCAGGCCCTGCTGGGCTTGTGCTCCCAGGTTCTGCGCTGATCCCGCCAGCAGGGATCCCATAAACCCGGACAGGATGACTACCATGCTGCAAATCCAAAACCGCCGGCGTCGTCGTTGCAAAGGAGCCATGCTCTCACACCCACTGCCCATGCTTTCCCACTCTAGACCCACTCTAGATCAGGTGGCCGCTCGCCACAGTGGGACGGAGTCCATAAGATCCGGCCTCAACTGCTGGGATCGACTTGATCGACTTGGCCTATTTTTGGAGGAGCTTGAGAGATCGCGGATCTCCTGCTGCATTTTCCGCATTTCTTGAGGCATCTCCCGCAGCTCCTCTTGGGCTTGATCCGTGCAGCGCTCGATGGCGCGGGTGCGCCTGTCAAAGCCGGCGACGGTCAAGTTTTTGGATCCCTCTCTGGATCAACCTGGCCAGAACCAGAAGGGAATCTGTTTGGGTTTAAAATAGCGGGGCTGCAGACTTTCCCACCAAGCGCTCATGAACCTACCCAGCTTACTCTGGCCGGATCCCGACGGGATCCCAGTGCCCTCTCAACCGGGGATCCTTGGCATTTTGGCTTCCGGCAATGGCAGCAATTTCGAAGCTATTGCCCAAGCCATTGAGGCTGGGGAACTGCAGGCCCAGATTGCTGTGGTCATCACCAACAATCCCAAAGCTTATGTGCGGCAGCGGGCCCAAAAGCGAGGGATCCCTTGCGTCTTGCTCGACCACCGAGACTACCCCTGTCGCGAAGACCTGGATGCAGCTATCCTCCAAGTGCTCTGGCAGCATCACGTGGAATGGGTGATCATGGCCGGGTGGATGCGCCTGGTTACCCAGGTGTTGTTGTCCGCCTACCCGGATCGCGTCTTGAACCTGCATCCTAGCCTGCTGCCCAGCTTCAAGGGCCTGCGGGCTGTTGAACAAGCCCTGAAGTGCGGCGTGAAAATTGCCGGCTGCACTGTCCATCGGGTCACCTTGGAAATGGACAGTGGCCCCATCGTGGCCCAAGCAGCCGTGCCGGTTCTGCCCGAAGATACCGTGGAATCCCTTTACCGGCGCATCCAGACCCAGGAGCACCGCCTCTACCCACTGGCCATCCGCCTCTGCCTGGCAGAGGGATCCCTGCTACCCAAGTCTTCGGGGAAGCTGCACAATTGAGGTTAAGTCCAACGCTGGCGCATCCCATGGCCGAGATCCCGCCTCTCCTCGTCTTCGATAGCCCGGTGATCCTGGCCGGTCGTCTGGCTCTATGGCAAGAGTGGGCTCGATTTGGGGTGTGTGTGCTGCCGCAGGCAGTGATGGCCGAGCTAGAACGCCTGAGCCGGCAGGCTATTGATCCCCAAGAAGAATCGACAGCCCGCGAGTTTTTGCGCCACTGGCCCAGTCTAGGGTTTGCCGTCTCAGAAGCCCGTGCCCTGGTGGGTGGTGCTGGTGCCGGCGATCAGTCCATGAGGGTACGTTTGGAAGAAGCGATTGCCGAATGCGCCTATGCCCTGGCCCAGCAGCAGCCGGGAACGCTGGTGGTTTTGGTCAGCAACGACCGGCCTTTGGTGGGGCAAATTCAGGGTCTGGGTCTCAACAACCTCTGTGCCATCTCTCTGGCAGAGCTGAACCGGTGGATGCGTCAGCAGCAGCGCCCTCAGGCTGTGGTTATGGCTTTGAATCGGTTACCAGGGCCACCCATTCCTGCCGCCCAGTTGACGTCCTCTACCCTCGCTCCACCTGCCCGTCCCTTGAGTTCCTCTCCAGCTTCCGGGAACCCCCCCGCCCAGGCGCGGCAGCGGTCTGGAGCTGCTCAGGTGGGGCCGAGCACAGCCCGCCTCTGGCCCTTTTTGAAAAGCCTACAGAATGCCCTTGCGTTGTTGCTGGCCCTGGTTTTCCTCTCGGCAACCGGGTTGCTGGCCTGGCGCCTGCTCGATCCAGAAGGAAGTGAAGGGATCTGGCGGCGGCTACCTCTCTCTCGGATCCCTTGGATTCGGGATCTATAGCCAGTTATTCCGAACCAACTTAAGACCCTTTCCGGTCTTCAGCCGGCCGCAGTCATTTTATAGTCGTTTCAGTTATTTCAGGTTAGGGTGAGACTCCTGGGCTGCTGATCGCGCCAGCGGGACGGAGTCCTTGAAAAGCCCTCTGGCCCTGTGCATTTAACGTTTGTTTTAGTGTTGTTTTAGGTGTGAGTGCAGTGTCCTAGTTGGAATGAAACGACCGTAATGAGGAATGAAACTGTTCCGTCGCATTGCCTGGGGGTGGTCGCGGAAGCGGCGTGGAAGGCTTGGGCGGCACCGCTGAGCAGTTGGGAAGCGTCTTAACCTAACTTGAAATGACTACAATGGGATCGACTCCAGCTCTTCTCCCAAGATGGGATCCCTGAAATACAAAGTTTGCTGCCAACCAGGATGAATTGGGTTTTGGCGCAGGTCAGCAGTGACGGGATGGCCAAAGTTACTGCTCAGCAATTGTAACGTTAAAGCCCTTATTTTTCAGGGTTTCCGCATGATAGCGGGCATACTCCAGTTGCTTAAATGCTGCCAACTGCACAAACTTCTGGCCATTCACATCTTTGACAAAGGCCCCATCAGAAACTTCTCGAGCACGTGCCAAGCTCTCATCTCCCGAGTAGGTAGTGAGCACCAAGAAGGTTCCCTCGCCGCGGTTCGGCCCCAGAGAGTCTACGCTGTTGTCGCTTAGGGGCACCACGTTCTGGGATCCCGCAGAAGTAGGCGATGAAGGTTGGGACGGGCGCTCCAGGCTGGCTGCCAACTGCTCCACCGTTTGCAAGCTGGGGGGAGAGGGTTCCTTGGAAGCCAAGGCCAAGTCGGTCTGCAGGCTGTCCAGCAGGTTAGGAACGCCTTGAAGAGGATCCACCTGTACGTCCTTCAAGTCCGGGGTGGCCGTCAAGCCCAGCGCCAGCCGATCCGGATCCAAGCCACCGGAATAGAACTCCTCTCCCACCTGCCCTTCCACCGGTTCCAGTGGGATCAGGGGCAACTGGGCCAAATCCAGCTGGGCAGGGATCCCTTCTTCCGCCCTGCTGGCAGCACTTTGGGGCAGGGACAGTTCTTCCGGCCAGATCAGCCAGCGCACCCCAAAGCCAATCCCCGCGCAGGAAAGCACCCACAGCAGCAAGACCCAGAGGGGCGAAAAGGATCCCCGTGGCATCTCTTCCTCTTCCAAGTCTTCCACCACCTCTTGAATGAGCACAGGTGAAGGGCGCTGTACAGAGCTGGTATTCCCAAGCTGACCTGCTCGTGGGGGCGGGACAGAGTCCATGCGCTGCAAACGCTGCCAGAGGCGGAATCGCTCCAGTTCTTTCAGCACATCCAAATGCAGATGGCTCAGCGCTTCCTGAAGAGCAAGTTGAGGAACTGGATGTGAATGGGACTGCTGTGCCGGAGACAGGGGTTGGGTAGGGTCTGGGGGAAGCGGAGAAGGACTCATAGACAGCCCACACTCAACTTGATGTAAAGTCGGAGAGCAAACAATGCCGATCCACTGTTACAGCCGGAAACAGCCTAACAGGAGAACCCACCTTGGGAACAAGGATTGCCAGCGCCCCATACCTTGCCATAAACCACCATGCCACAGGGCTATGGCAGTCTTCTAGGGCTTTGCCTCCAGATAGAGGGCACGCACATCTGTCGGTAGGTTCTGAAGCAAGATCTGGCGGGCAGAGGCAACGATGGCATCCACGTCTTCTGGGGCGAGGTAATATCCGTCAGCCTTGAGTTGGTCGGCAATGCGAACCGGTGGCCAGCCAAAGCGATCCCGCAGCAGCAGAATGAAGCGCAGATCCCCCGGCAAGGTATCCAAACCAGCAGTCAAATAACAGGCCAGTGCCGGTGAAAGAGAGGACTTTGCCCCGCCTCTGGTGGAGTCGAGACTGCAAGAAGCTTGAGGGCGGGTGGGGATCCCATCCAAGGATTGGATCAGCTCACGGGTTTGCTCCGCCAGCCAGGGTCGCAGCACAGGATCCCCTTCGCCAGCCGCTTCTTCCACAAGGCTGTGGACATCTAGGCGCTGTAGGCGCAGGTAAAGCCGCAACCAAACCTGCTCTCGATAGGCAGCCCACTGCTCGGGCGGCAGATGTTCGGCAAGGATCCCGTCCACCCACTGGCAGTAGCGGCAAAACAGGCTGATGAAGTAGCGGGCCACCTCCGGCTGCCGTTGAAAGGCCCGCAGCAACTCCAGATCGCTGTAATGGGCCACCCCCCGCACGATAGGGGCGTTGCATTCCGGCCAAAAGGCGGTAGCTTCGGGCATGAGAATTTCTCCCGCAGAAAAATCCCTAGCTATTCTCCAGGATCTCCCGGCAGGCGGATAACAACTGCTCCTGCTCCGGCAGGGTGCGCAGGCCAATGCGCAGGTAGCGATCTCCCAGCTCGGGAAAACTCAGGCAATCCCGCACCAGAATCCGGTGCCGCTGCAGCAGCGCCCGCTGAATTTGCGTGGCAGAGCCAGGGCAGCGCACCAACACAAAATTGGCTTGACCAGGCCAGGGATCCCAGCCGGGCAGCGCTTGCAAACCCCTGAGCAAATGCTCTCGGGCCACGGGTAGCCAGGCCAAGGTGCGCCGGCGGAAGTCCTCATCGGCCAAAGCTGCCGCCACTGCCACTCCCGCCAATCCGTTGACGCTCCAGGGATCCCGCCACTGCCGCCAGCGCTGCCAGTGATCCGGGTGCCCCACCGCAAAGCCAATGCGCAAGCCGGGCAGGGTGAAAAACTTGGTGAGGGAACGGATGACGATGGTGTTGGGGTGAGCCGCCAGGTGGGGGATCAAGGTTTGGCTGCGGGGCATTGCCGACGGCCTGGAGTTTAAGCTCAGGGTGGGCTCCCCCGGCAAAAAGTCCATAAAAGCCTCGTCCACCACCACCCGGTCGAACTGGGGCAGGAGAGGCAGGATATCTTGCTGCGGGATCAGCCAGCCCGTCGGGTTATGAGGGTTGTTCAGCCAGAGCACTCGGCTCCCCTTGCCTGCCGCCGGAAGCGGCTCCTGGAGAAAGGCGAAACTAGGGGATCCCTGGCCGGGGAAAAAAGGCAGCGGCTTGATGGTCGCCCCTGCTGCCCGCAGAGCCCGCGCATAATCCCCAAAAGCAGGCTGGGGCAGCCATACCTCCCGCCCTTGCGCATCCCGGGCTGCCCAGGTGAGCAACTCCGCTGCCCCATTGCCCACAAAGATCCACTCAGGATCGACGGCCCAATGGTTGGCTAAACAGATGCGCAACTCCCGATAGTCGGGATCCGGGTAGCGGCTGATTACAACCGGGTCTGCTGCAGACAGCGCCTGAGTCAGAGCTTGCAAGACCGATTCCGGTGGGCCCAGCGGATTCAAGCTGGCCGAAAAATCCAGAATCTCCTGGGGAGAGCAGCCAGCGATTGCTGCTCCCCAAGCCCAATTGCCACCATGTCGAGGCTGCTCCACGCCCTACCCAGCAGCCGTTCGCGTCAGCGGGACGGAGTCCTTGTCCCAACCCGGCGAAATTAAGATTTCCCCCCTGCTACTGCTTCGCGGAATGACTTGCCCGCCGTAAAAGTGGGGACGATGCTCTCTGGGATCACCATTTTTTGGTTGGTTTTCGGGTTGCGACCTTCCCGCTCTTTGCGCTTGCGAGCCTCAAAGGAGCCGAAGCCCACCAGGGTCACCTTCCCCTTGGGTTCACCGTTTTCATCGCGGGATGCGACCTCCTCGACAATGATCTCCAGTGCGGCGGAAATGACAGCCTCCGCTTCTTTTTTGGTTACATTGGCGCGATGAGCGACGGCATCAACAAGTTCTGCCTTGTTCATCCTGATCTCCTTTTGAGTTAGGCAATAAAGTTAGAGCGTTCCCTGGATCGCGGATTCGCTCAGGCGTTGCAGAGCGGCCACGGCCCAGAGTGTTCTCAGTGTGTGGGAGCGGGGCTTGCCCTGCAATGCGCCAAGGCGCCACTGGCGCGAATGGCAGGATTGTGGCAGTTGAGCTCCAAATCACTGACATATTCTACAGCTAAGTTAGGGCAGAAGCCTGCTGGGCAAGGGGTTTTAGGGGATCTTAACGCAATTTTCTGGGAGACAAGAGACTGCATATACCCAGTTGGCTCGGATCCGACAGAAAGCTAGGGCTCACGACTCGGGTCGGAAGTAGGCCCGCATCACCTCTCGAAAGATGGGAGCGGCCCGTGATCCACCCCCACCGCCGCTGTTTTCCAGAAAAACCACGACCACCAATTCGGGCCGGTCGTAGGGAGCATAGCCAACATACCAAGCGTGGGATCGCCGCGGCGGATCCTCTGCGGTGCCGGTTTTACCAGCCGTTGGGGGAAATCCTGGCCCCAGGTTGGCGTTGCCGCCAGTGCCGTAAACCACGACATCTCGCAGCCCCTGCTGCAGGATCTCCAGGGTGGCAGGGGAAAGACCTACCTTTTGGCGCAGCGGCACAGGGCTTTCCGGGATCACCTGGTGCGAGAGCAAGGGGCGCACCCGCCAGCCCCCATTGGCCACTGCCGCCGTTACCACCGCCATTTGCAGCGGCGTAGCGGTAATAAATCCCTGGCCGATGGACATGTTGACCGTGTCGCCCACATACCAGGGCTCGCGCCAGTGGCGCTGCTTCCACTCAGCATCCGGCACCAGACCCGCGGCTTCCCCTTTGAGGCCAATCCCGGTCAGTTGTCCCAACCCAAAGCGGCGCGACCATTCTTGCAAAGGGGCAGCCTTGGTGCCGAGGGCGATTTGGTAGAAAAAGGTGTCGCTGCTGTAGGCCATCGCCTGCCGGTAGTTCAGCCGCCCGAAGCCGGCCCGGTTCCAGTCCCAAAAGCGCCACCCTCCCACCTGGATGTAGGGGCCGGTCTGCAGCACCGTATTCGGGGGAAAGGCTCCCGACTCAATCCCGGCAG
The DNA here is from genome assembly GCF_054060435.1 of Thermostichus sp. MS-CIW-34. Taxonomy (NCBI): domain Bacteria; kingdom Bacillati; phylum Cyanobacteriota; class Cyanophyceae; order Thermostichales; family Thermostichaceae; genus Thermostichus; species Thermostichus sp. MS-CIW-34. Next base: position 156,134 of record NZ_JBSSDE010000001.1, read on the forward strand.
CGGTGGTGATGATTTTGTAGGTGCTGGCGGGGGGATAGGGCCGCAGGCCGCGGTTGAGGAAGGGAAAATCCTGCTGCTGCAGGCTCTCCCACTGGGCTTGGGTGATGCGGCTGGAAAAGAGGTTGGGATCAAAGGTGGGATAGCTGGCCATGGCCAGGATCGACCCATCGCTGGGATCCATGGCGATCACCGCTCCTTTTTGCTGGCCGAGGGCTCGCTCTGCCGCCTGCTGCAGCCGCACATCCAAAGTGAGCTGCAGGGTGTTGCCCGGTTGGGGCGCTTGTTCCCCCAGCACCCGCAGCACCTCTCCCATGGCGTCCACCTCCACCTGTCGCCCGCCCCATTGGCCGCGCAGATGGTTCTCGAACAATTCCTCCACTCCCATTAGGCCAACGATATCCCCCAGGCGATAGCTGGGATCCGCCCGCAGTTGTTCCTGCGAGATCTCGCCGGTGTAGCCCAGCAGGTGAGCAGCCAAGTCGCCGTGGGGATAAAACCGCACCGTCTCCGCCTCCACCATCACTCCCGGCAGCTCGCGGCTCATCTCCTCCAGTTGAATGACCACCTGGGGGCTGGCGTTGCGCAGGATGCGCACGGGAAAAGGGGAACGATATCCAGCCTGTTCTAGCTTTTGGGCGATCTCCTCAGGGGCGATGTTCAAGTAGTCTGCCAACTTGGGGATCATCTCCTGCCAGCGCTGCCGAGACTGCACCAGAGGCCAGAGGAAGACCGAGTGGGACAATCGGCTGCCCGCCAGCAATACACCGTTGCGATCCACAATGCGCCCGCGTTCTGGCGGCTGGGGCAGCAGGCGAATGCGGTTGGTATCGGCCAACTGGCGGTAATACTGGGTGCGCGCCAACTGCAGGTAGGCCAGACGGGATCCTAGCCCTCCGAACAGCAGCAGGCTGGCCAGCAAGAGCAAGACAACGGCCCGATAGCCTTGCCCCACCGTTTTGGTCGGCAGGGATCCCAGCCAACGAGGACTACCGCCGTCCGGCGGGGGTGGGGGAAGCACCCGGCGGGGGGCAGGCGGTCTGGAATGGGGGGAGAACAGGGCTTGCGGATCCCGTCCTGCCAAGGTGTGGGGGCTTCGCGCGGCGTTGCTGACGGGGTAGAGTTTGGCCATGAACTTGCCAGAAGAATTGCAACCGATACACCCAAAATCAAGAGGAGATGCCCGCTCTTGGGCGGGCCCTCTCAGCATCCATCCAGTATCCCTGGCTCTGGCAAGCCTCGTCCAGGAGTGGCAGCGTGGATAGAGCAGAACAACAGCGGCTACGCCAGGCTGCCTGGCTGATGGTGGGCAATGGCCTGCGCCTGGGGTTGTCTGGGGCCTATTTCATCCTGTTGGCGCGGCTGTTGGGGCCGGAAGCCTTCGGGGTTTTCTCCGCCATCTTGGCCTGCAGCAACCTGGCCGCCCCGTTTGGCTATTTGGGCCAATCGGAACTGCTGATCCAGCGCCTCAGCCGGCAGGGATCCCCGACTTGCACCCAGGGGATTGGCCCCAGCTTATGGTTGGCGGGATTGGGCTGTGGGGGGATGGCGCTGGTGTTGTGGCCCCTCTTGAGCGTTTGGCTGGCCGGGACGCCGGCAGCGGTGGTGGGGGTATTGCTTTTGAGCGATCTGCTGTTCATCGCGGTGCCAGAGGTGTACAGGGGGATCCTGATCGGGAGAGAGCAGGCTGCTGGGGTAGCCCTCATCGACACGGGCATGGCGCTGGGGCGATTGGGGGCAGTGTTGTTGGCGGTGGCCTTGGGCTGGGGATCCCTGGTGCAATGGGCTGTTCTGTACGGCCTGATGGTGTTGGTCGTGCTGCTGCTGATCGCGAGGGGGATGGGACGGTGGAGCGAGCCTTCTCTCCCCTTGGCCCTGAGCTGGAGAGATCTGCGGGAACGGCTGACAGCGGGCTGGGACTTTGCGGTGGGGCTGGCCGCGGTGAAAACCTTCACCGATTTGGATAAGCTGCTCTTGCCCCGTTTGGCCTCAGCAGCAGCGGGGGGTCTTTACAGCGCTGCCTATCGGGTGATCAACTTCTCGCAAACGCCGATGATTGCTCTGCTCACCAGCCATTTTGCCGAGCTGTGCCGCCAAGGCCAAAAAGGACTCCCACAAGGCTGGCGCTACGCCTGTCACCTTTCCCCTTGGGTGGTGGGCTACGGCAGTTTGGCCGCCCTGGGGCTGGCGCTGGGATCCTACGGGATCCCCTGGGTGCTGGGATCGGCTTACCGGGAAACGGCCCTCATCCTGCGTTGGCTCAGCCCGGTCATTTTGCTAGAGGGGATCCACCTTTTGCTGTCTCACCTGCTCACCGGGGCAGGGTTGCAAAAGCCCCGCAGCCGTCTGCAACTGATGGCTCTGGGGCTGAATGGGCTTTTGAATGCGGTTTGGATCCCAAGGTGGGGTTGGCAGGGGGCGGCCCTAGCGACCTTGCTGTCGGAGATGGCCTTGGTGCTGGCTTTGCTGCTGTTGATTGGGGGGCGATTGCACGCTCTGCAGAGATCTGGGCCTAGGGAGCCTTAACAATTTTGTAGGTGGCTTTGGCATCGGGGCCAAAGGTGATCACATCCCCCGACTTGAGCTGGTGGGTGGTCAATTTCTGGCCGTTGATCAACAAGCCATTGGTGCTGGGCCGACCCTCCAAATCCCCATCCAAAATGCGGTAGCAATATTCTCCCTCTCGCTCGGCGGGAATCCGCAGCAGCATGGCGTGGTAGCGGGAGGCATACTGAGAGTTGAGACAGATGTCGTTCGCCAAGTCCCGACCGATGAAGTATTTGGCGGATCCCAGCACCTGGGTACGGCGGCCATCTCGGTCTTCCACGATCAAGATGTGCTGGTGGGTACCGGAAGGAGAAGGCACAGATTCAACCATACTTCCGCTGCCAATACCAGTGTTTAACGGTACCTCAAACTATACCCAAGTTTAGCCCTCTTCCTGCTGTTGCTGGGTCTGCAAAACCGCTTATTATCCAGCACCCAAGAACCTGACCTAGCGAGGAACATTCTGGAGCAGTGAGCCGACCCATCCGGGGAAGAGGGTGTAAGCTCCTACCGCCCATTGGGCCATGCCCACCACCACCTCTGACTTGGACTGGCGAGCGGCGTCCCAAATGGCTTCGGCAACTTCTTCCGGCTGGCTGGCCCAGAAACTCTCCAGCGCCTGTTGCATTTGCTCGCGGGCTTTGCCACCTGAGGTTTGGGAGTGGCCATCGGGAGAGGACTCTGGCCCCACCTCATCCAGAAAAATGGCTCGCTTGAGGAAATTGCTGCTGACGATGCCCGGATGGACGCCAATTACCTGGATCCCTTGGGGTTGCAGTTCCAGACGCAGCGCTTCTGTCAGCCCACTGACCGCGTACTTGCTGGCACAATAGGCGCTCATCTGGGGCAGGGGCATTTTGCCGCCAATGGATCCCACGTTGATGATCTGGCCTTTTTTGCGCTTCAACATGTCGGGGAGCACGGCTCGGATGGTGTGGAGGTAGCCCCAAAAGTTGACCGCCATCAAAGCCTGCCAGTGTTCCAGGGTAGTTTGCAAAAAAGGGCCACTCATGCAGATGCCGGCGTTGTTGATCAGGCAATCGATGCGGCCATAGCGTTCCAGAGTTCTCTCCACCAGGTTTTGCACCTGTTCTGGCTGCGTGACATCGGTGGGAACGGCCAAGACCTCGGCATTTAGGCTTTGCTCTAGGTCGATGGCCGTTTGCTTCAGGGTTTCGGCAGTGCGGGCAGCCAGCGCCAATCGGTAACCCCCACGGGCAAAGGTAAAGGCAGTAGCTCTGCCGATGCCTTCAGAGGCGCCTGTAATTAAAACAACATCGGCCATCCTGCTTCTCCGCAAATCTGGACTGGGATCCTTCTACCTGTTGTAGCTTCTCCGAGAGTTAGGGATCCCTGCTTGGCTGAGGGCTTAAGATACTGAACGATAGCGAAGATAAGGTTTATGGCCTCTACCTACTCATTTGATATCGTCAGTGATTTCGATCGGCAGGAACTGGTGAACGCTGTGGATCAAGCCCGACGGGAGATCAAACAGCGCTACGACCTCAAGGATACTCAGACGGAAATTGAGCTGGAGGAGGGATCCCTGACCATCACCACCGCCAACGACATGGCCCTCAACTCCATTCGGGATCTGCTTCTTACCAAAGCAGCCAAGCGGGGTCTATCCCTGAAGATCTTCGACTTCCAACCCCCAGAGAGCGCCGGCGGCAACCGAGTGCGCCAGGTGGTTCACCTGAAAAAGGGCATTGATGCCACACTGGCCAAACAGATCGCCAAGCAAATCCGCGACAACTTTAAGAAAGTGCAGCCTGCCATTCAAGGGGATCTGGTGCGCGTTTCCGGCAAGGATAAAGACGAGCTACAGGCGGTCATTCAAATGCTTAGGCAGCAGGACTACCCGGTGGCGCTGCAATTTGTCAACTATCGATAGGGATCCTCTGGGCTTCCGTATCTTTCCCCTCAACCCCTCTTGCAAGATTAGAGATCTCAGGATCTGTGAAATGTTGGGTTTAATGGCTGCTGGAAATGGTGATGGCCTACGCTCCTCAAAGCTTGAGTTTTCGGCCAATTGGGACAGGGGGCTCTGGTGAGAAATCTTGTGAAAGTAACCGTCGGAATCAAGCCAGCAAGTCTCTGAGAATCTCATTGGAAAATAGCCAGCCATCGGGCGGAATCAGCCGTAGCCGGCCTGCCTCACAACTGGCCCATCCCTTCTCAAAATAGGGATCCAGCCTCTCCAAAGCTTGCTCGACCTTTGCCCGGCCAAAACGCTCCTGTAAATGGCACAAATCCAGACCTTCCTTTAGACGCAACCCCAACATCAAAGTATCCATCCAAACTTCCTCTGGGGATGCTTCAGGAGGGAGAGGGTGGACTCCGACTTTCACCTGCTCGAAGTAGTGGTAAAGGGTTTTGGGCTGCTGAATGCGCCGTCCCCCCTCGTAGCCGACGGATCCCATGCCAAAGCCAAAGTAAGGGCGATTTTTCCAGTACACTCGGTTGTGGCGACAGGCGTAGCCGGGGCGGGCAAAATTGGAGATTTCGTAGTGGATGTAGCCCGCTTCGGTGAGCAGCTCCCGCGCCATTAGGTACATGGCAACTGTGGTTTCCTCGCTGGGCAAAGGTGCTGCTCCCGGTCGGTACATCCGACCAAAGCGGGTTCCCGGTTCAATCGTCAGATCATAGACGGAGACATGGGTGGGGTTAATCTCAAGAACAGCTCGTAGAGACTGCTGCCAGTGTTCCAAAGTCTGGTAGGGCAGCCCAAAGATCAAATCCAGGTTGAAATTCTCAAAGCCCGCCGCCTGCAAGTCGGCCACGGCTTCGTAAACTTCCTCCACTCCATGCAGGCGACCACAAGCGGCCAGCAGCTCTGGCTGAAATGCCTGTACCCCTAGGCTGATGCGGTTGACCCCCAGCTCCCGGTAGCCCGCCAACTGCTCCCGCGTCAGGGTGCCGGGGTTGGCCTCCAGAGAAATCTCGCAGTCGGGATGAAACGGGATCCTCTCCCTCAATTGAGTCAAGATCCGCCCCAGTTGCTCCACCGTCAGCAGAGAAGGGGTGCCACCCCCGAAAAAAATGCTGGTCAACGGTCTGGGATCCCCGGCCAGATGGCGGTAGCGGTAGGCGCCGCCGATCTCTCGGCAGAGCATTTGCACGTAGGTTTCCATCAACTTGCGGGTGCCCAGGCCGGTGGCAAAATCACAGTAGTGGCAGCGTTGCCGACAAAAAGGGATGTGCAGGTAAGCCGCCTCAGGCCAATCAACCTGGTCGCGACAGGGTTGCGGAGCAGTACCGGTCGGAGTGGGATCGTGCGAAGCAATTGCCACAGCCATGAGTCAGCTCAAACGGGTTAGAACCACTATACTGATAGACTCCGAAACTCCTCACGAGAAGGGATCCCATGGGGACTGTACGCCTGGCGGTGATCGACTATGAGGCGGGAAATCTGCATTCGGCTTGCAAAGGGCTGGAGCGGGCCGGAGCTGAGGTGCAGCTAGTAACAGAGCCAACTGGACTAGCGGCTTTTGACGGCATTGTCCTGCCCGGCGATGGGGCCTTTGACCCAGCCATGCAGCAGCTGCGGGCGCGGGGCTTTGGGAAAGCGATCCGGGAAGCTGTGGAGCGGCAACAGCCTTTTTTAGGCATTTGCCTTGGGCTGCAAGTTTTGTTCGAAAGCAGCGAAGAGGGAACAGAGCCAGGGCTGAGCATTGTGCCTGGACGGGTGCAGCGCTTTCGACCGGAGCCGGGCTTGCGTATCCCCCACATGGGCTGGAACCAGTTGCACCTTACCCAACCCCAATCGCCTCTTTGGGCAGGGATCCCGAATCAAAGCTGGGTTTACTTTGTCCACTCCTACCACGCAGTGCCCAATGACCCAAGCTGGGTGGCTGCTACCACCCAACACGGCAGCCAAACCTGTGTAGCCGCTATTGCCCGCGGCACCTTGTTTGCTACCCAATTTCACCCCGAAAAGTCGGGCCCTGTTGGCTTGCAGATGTTGCAAAACTTTGTCGAGTTTGCTGCCCGTTGCTCCCTTTTATCTGCTCCCAGAGCTTAGTGCCCCATGAACTACTGGCTGATGAAATCTGAGCCCAGCGTTTACAGCATCTGGGATCTGCAGCGGGAAGGCCAAACCCTCTGGGATGGCGTGCGCAACTACCAAGCCCGCAACTATCTGAAGGCAATGCAGCCTGGGGATCGCGCCTTTTTCTACCATTCCAATGCCGAGCCACCCGGAATTGCCGGTTTGATGGAGATCCTGGAAACCCACGTGGTGGATCCCAGCCAGTTTGATCCGACCAGCCCCTACTACGATCCCAAGTCCACTCCAGCAGATCCCCGGTGGTACACGGTGCGGGTGCAATTTTTGGCTGCTTTTGAAAGAGTGATCCCTTTGGCCAAATTGCGGGCCACCTTCACCCCGGAGGAGCTGGAGGTGGTGCGGCGGGGCACACGCCTGTCGGTGATACCTGTGGCTGCAGAGGTTGCGGAGCGCTTGCTCTCACTGGCAAACCTCTCCTCTTGATCTGGGGTAAGCTTCCCGACGGTCTCGCCCGACCATTTCCTCTCCGAGGCAGCTAGCCTCTACAGCGCCGACTCTGTTTTGCTGCCAATTTGACCTAAAACAAACATAAAGGGATTCAAAAAATAGGAAACTGGGCATTCAACGCCTGCCTAGGCTTGAGGAAGGAACCCAGGGCGAGGTTACTGTGGCGCTGCACAACAACTATGCCCGCTGGAACCAAGCAATTGTTCAATGGGCAACGCTGGGAGTTCCTCACGGTACGCCAGTTTACCTCAGCGTAGATGAAGAAGTTTTAGCAAGTCTAGGCTTAGGCCCAGTTGAGGACTTTTGCCAAGCCGTGCGCGCCCAGGTGGTAGATGGCCAGCGAGTCCAGCTATCAACTCTGCAAAACCAAAGCTTGCCCGAACCAGCAGGAGTTGCCTTCTTGGCGCTGATGGTGCTCGCCGCCAACGACATGGTGAGGGATGAGGAGCTGGATGAGAGGGACTTCTTTACCCATTTTTGTCAACGATTGGGGGTAGGCGGCGACACTCGTCCCACTGGGATGAAAGCTGGAGATGAAGAAGGCCTATGGCAGGAGTGGAACCAATGGCTAGAGGTAAAGGGATGGATTGCCACCGCCGAGCCAGGGGAAGGCCCGCGCCGGTATTTGAATTACCCCATTTCCCAAACCCTGCTGCGGAAAGCGGACATCCAAAAGCTCTGTTGCCTGTTTTACGAGAAAAACTGGACTACCGCCCGCAGCGAAACTAAGTTACTGGTGGACTTGGCGAGCGAAAAAAACCTGAACCGCCATCTGGAAGAGCTGCTGGACGATCGCCAGCGACACGAGGTACTGGGCGCCGAAATCCTAGCCGTCCATCAGGAGTGGTTAGACGCACAATGCCCGAAACCTGAACAATTTAGCCGACGTCCCCCCACGTGCCTGATTGCAGGGCTGTATCGCACCGAAGATCGGTGGGGGAATCCAGAGTACTACCCTTACCCCAAAGTTCCGCGTCGTTGGCCAGTTGCCGAGGTGACCGTAGAAAACCTAGGTAGCTTGCGTTGTGAGCGCTCTGGTTGGTTTTTCCCTGTTGGCGCACCGCTTTCTGCTGCCGATCTAACAACGGGGAAGTCATGGCCGATTCGAGATCATGCCCACTTGCGGGAACTCCAGCTGCCAGCTCGAGACTTTTGGGTCTTGGTGCCCGATCCTGAGAACCCCGAGTCTAGTGCGCTGGCTAGTTGGGGAGCACCTAAATTGGGCAGTCATTTCACAGTGCTGTTTCGGGAAGCACTCTGGTTGGACTTGCAGCAGCTACGAGAAGAAAAGCTGCTGCAGTGGGAGGGCGATCGCCAGCTTGCCTTTGAAGTAACCTCTGGCTGGTGGGAAATCCAAGAATGTCAGGTGCTGGCGCCGGTATGGGACGGTTTGTTTTTACAACATCCTGAGCTGAAAGAGGCCTTACAACCACGCGATCGTCTGCACATTGCCTTGGGTGGAGGGCTACGGGTACCGCAAGGACAAGGTTGGCTCGAGGGTCACTTGCCAAAGGTGACTGTGTACGGGTTTCAGCCTACGGTAGCCGTGACTCTAACTGAAGTGCGTACCGGGAGCATATATCTTCCAGAAGACCATCGCTCTACCAACCAGCCTTGGGATTTGCCCGCAGACTTACCTCCCGGTACTTACCAAATCCAAGTACGGGGCGGAACTGCCCACCAGGAACGCTTTTTGAAGATCCTGAGTTGGGGTGATTTGTCATTAGCTTCCCTAGAGTAGAGGCATAACTCTATGTCGAAAAAATCTTCTCGGTCAGAGCAAACTTACTGGGGCTTTCGCACCCATACCTCCAGATACAAACCCCAAAAGTTGCTGAATTACTTACAAAAGCGGGTTACTCAAGAAAACTTGGCCGATGTTGTGTCTCATGTTCGTATTGAGAAGGGCATTAAGGAAAGAAGTAGGGGAGAGTATTACTTCTACTTGGGTATTAAGACAAATGCGCGCTCTGATTGGTCATCCACACAAAACACCCTTGAGCAACTGATTAAAACAGTGAGAGGTATCAGTATAGTTAGGATTCGAAGAGAAGGATTTTGCTGGGAAGATATTCGACACATGGTGGGTATCGCCTATGAGTTGGAACGGGATACCCAACCCATTGAGTATTTCCAAGTCAAGCGGCCACCTAAAGTCAACCCACTTGGTTTGGAAACACCTATAGCAGAGGCGGCAGGAAGCGATCGCTCCCAGCCGTGCGAACAGCTGCTTTGGTGGTTATCGGCAGCCGGTTCTGGTTCTTGGGAAACCTTTCAAGCCGTATGCAGTCACCTAGATCTAGTCCAACCGCGTCGGTTGTGGCGTCGGCTGCAGTTGTTAGGGCATCTTCTGGCAGCTCAGGATGGTCAACACTGGCAAATGCAGCCACCTTCCCTGCAGCCAGTGAGCAAAAATTGCTACGTGCTGTACGGTCAGCGAAACGCCAGCCTGCAAGAGTCTTTGCAGCAGTTTGGTCGCCTTGTGAAGATCCCTCAACCTCGAAGGGATGCTCCACCCTGTTGGCAGCTTGAGCTGCAAGCTGATGCTGCCAATGCAATTGCCGAGTTACGGACCAAATACCCTGCCCTAGCCATTCGTCCGGTCGAGGCCCCTCCTCCTTGGGCTGATTGGGTAGCTACGCTAAAGGTCGTCGATTGGGTGCCACTTCACCGCTATCGACTAAAGCGCTACGATGGGAGCAGCTTCGTAGATGTGCCAGACGCCGAGGAAACGGGTTTCTACGAGCTGTACGAGGAGGGATCCCAACAGCAGCATGCCCTATTCTACGACCGCCAGCACAACGCTTGGTACAGCGCCGAATGGTACAGTTTACGTTTTTTGGCTTTGACTCATCTTGCTCCCAAAAACCTATCAGTTAGTTACGACCCCAATGCCCAAGAACTATCGATCCCTATCAGCCAGCGCTGGCCGCTAGCCTACGAACGCTACTTGGTCATGCAATCGGGTTGTCTGCCTCGCTACAATCGCACAACAGAAGAACTGATTTATCAGAACATTGCACCAACTGTGTGGCAAGTCATTGGTGAACAGCTGCCGTTTTTTGATCTGGAGAAATAGTTACAGTTTTTGCCAAAGGCAAAGGAAAAACCATGTACGACCTCGTCGGTATCTATCAGCGGTTAGATCGAATCTACCAGCTTTACATTAGAAGTGCTTTTCCCTTACGTTACCCTGCTCTTAGCGCCGAGCGGGATCGCCACTTGCAGTACAGACCTGAGAATGCTCTGCTTAGTACTCCTCCCCTATTGGAGCCTACACCACTCTACCCTTCTTCTGGCAAAACCCTTGAGGAAGCAGCGAAAGCTTTACCCGCTGGTTATGAAGATTTGGTACATCTAGGCCAGTCTTTATTTCCAAACTTTCCGCTGTATGAGCACCAATGGCAAAGTTTGAAGGCAGCCATCGTTAACCAGAAGGATATTGTAGTAACAACGGGAACTGGTTCTGGCAAAACCGAGTGTTTCTTGTTGCCAATCCTAGCCCACCTTGCCCGGGAATCCCGTACCTGGGATCCCATGTCCCCTCAGAGTGGCGATACGTTCTGGTGGCAGCAGGAAGACAATCCAAAGTGGGTACCACAGCGCCAAGGGCAACAACGACCGGCGGCGATACGGGCCTTGATTCTCTATCCTTTGAATGCTCTGGTGGAGGATCAATTGCGACGGTTGCGCAAGGTGTTGGACAGTCCGGAAACCCATGCCTGGCTCGATCGCGAGCGCGGCGGCAATCGCATCACCTTCGGTCGCTATACGGGACAGACACCCCTCCCCGGTCGTCAGACCCCTGAAAAGGTCAAAGAATTGGCCAAGCTATTGAGAGATCTTCAGGAGCAGCAGGGAAGAGTTGCTGTTCGGAACAAGAATTCGGATAAAGATTCGGATTTAGTATTTTATTTCCCTCGCTTAGATGGGGGAGAAATGCGCTCACGCTGGGACATGCAAGAACATCCCCCAGATATCCTGATTACCAACTATTCCATGCTCAACATTATGCTGATGCGGCAAATTGAGGCTGGGATGTTCGAGCAAACGAAAGCGTGGTTGCAAGCGGATCGAGGTAATAAATTCTTGCTGATTGTGGATGAGTTGCACACCTATCGCGGGACACCAGGGTCAGAAGTAGCTTATTTGCTGCGCTTGCTGCTGTACCGCTTGGGGCTAACAGTCAACTCAGAACAGCTACAAATTTTGGCGACCAGCGCCAGCTTGGAAGAGGGCGAGGCGGGCCGCCGGTTTCTCCGGGAGTTTTTTGGGCGCGATAACTTTGCGGTGATCGCTGGAGAACAAGTTGCTCCGGATCCCGAAGCCCCAGCGCGAGTGCGTCAGTATCAAGTTGCTTTTGCTCAATTTGCCAGAGATGTGCAGGCGGATCCCCTCCAGCCCCTGCGACCTCTCCCTATCCCCGAAGAAGCTCTGACCAAGCTGGTGCAAGAGCTGGGGGGCGATCCCAGCTCAAAACCACTGGAGCAGGCTTTGGGGGAGTGCCTCGAAGAACTCAAGGTTGGCGATGCCTTGCGGGAGGCCTGTCGGCAAGCTAGTGGCAGCGTGCGCGCCACCCCCATCCAAAAAGTTGACCAGCAACTGTTCCCGGGGGCGGCCGTGCCCCAAGGCGGTCTGGTCTCCGAGGCCTTGCGAGGATTGTTGATGGCGACGGCGGTAGCTCAGCGAGAAGACGGGCGATCGCCCCAGCCCGTGCGCGGTCACCTTTTCTTTCACAACCTGCAAGGTCTCTGGGCGTGCAGCAACCCTCACTGCAGCGTTGCGCAACGCTCTCCGGAGAACAACCAGCCGCCTTCACCCATTGGCGCTTTGCACAGCCAACACCGTCTCAGTTGCGACTGCGGGGCGCGTGTCCTGGACTTGATCGTCTGCGAAGTTTGCGGGGAGGTATTCCTGGGGGGCTATGCATACCAATCCGGCGAGTCCCTTATCCTCACTCCCGATCAACCTGACTTGGAAGGCATTCCTGATTTGGTGAACCTTACGCAGAGGTCTGGGAATTATCGCGTTTTTTGGCCCCTGCCCCACGACCCGGAACCTTGGGCGACCCAGCCGCAATATTTGGAGTGGACTGCTGGCAAGGCGAAGCGGGGGTGGGTTGAAGCCAAGCTCAACCCCGCTACTGGTGAACTCCGACAAGATAAAAGCCCCCCTAGAGAAGGCGAGGTTCCCGGCTGGGTGTACCAAGTGAAAGAGGGGGATGGGAATCAGCCCGCCTTGCCGAGCCGCTGCCCTCGCTGCGATACCGATCGCGCTCTCCGTGAGGCCTATCCCACTCCTTTGCGCGTGCACCGCACTGGATTCCAAAAAGCCTGTCAGGTGATTGCCGGAGCTTTGTTGCGGGAAATGCCAACACCGCAATCCCGCAAGCTGGTGGTTTTTTCCGATAGCCGCCAGGACGCAGCCAAGTTAGCCGCCGGTATGGAAATGGATCACTATCGCGATATGGTGCGCTTGCTGCTAGTGCGATCAGCAGAGGAGTATAGGCAAGACCTGCGGGCCTTTCTGCGCTGTGAGTTGCCCAGTCCAGAGGAACGACAGCAACGGTTGCGAGAATATCCCCGGTTGCTACAAGACGTTGAGGGGATGGCGGAGGATTGGGCAGCACGGGATCGCTTTCTTAATCGGCAAGGTGACATTGCTACAGAAGCTCTGCTTTGGACTCAAAACCGGCGACCTGCCAACGAGCAAGTTCGTGAACTGTGGCTCGAGATGCTCAAGTCTTACGGCGAGAAAGTTCCTCTCCTTGCCTTGCGGCGCACCCTGGCAGACCTGCTCTTACATTTGGGACTGTGCCCTGGCGGGATGTCCTTTAGCGCCCTTTACTATTCCGTCAATAAGGATCGGCATCCCTGGACTGAGCTCTACAACTGGCAAAGTCAACCAGTAACACGAATTGCTGCCCGAACACCAGAGCAAAACAGACACCTCGATGAACTCGATGCCTATTTAGCTGATGAAATGATGTTTACGCTGTTTGCCCATGCGGTCAGAAACATCGAGTCTTTTGGACAGGGCTATGTTACAGCTCAAGTTCCTCCGGAACTGCAAGACGTTGCCAGCGCGGTTATCCGCCAATTGGGAATTCGCAAGCGGCATCGATACTCCAAATTCTGCAGACCGGGTACTAGGCGGGAATTACCCCAGTACGTGGAGCGATACTTGAGAAAATTAGAGGAACAGGGCAAGCCAGACTTAAAATCCCAGATCGAGCGGGAGTTGAACAAAATCGGTACCCGTAGCGAGAACGGATTGGTTTTGGATCCAGATCGCCTCTACCTTGTGCCCGTCTCTCGCGAAGGTCTTCAAGGCTACCGCTGTCCTCAATGCGGGGCCTTTTACTTGCACACTGCGGGGGGATGGTGCCCAGAGTGCAGTGGCGGTCGCAACACCAGCAAACGCTCTGACCCGCAGGCCATCCGACTGCAGCCGAGCAGCTTGCCGCGCGATTTGGATTACTACGCCTACCTCTCCGACCCTGAAAACGAACCGTTTCGGATGAATGCTGCCGAATTGACAGGGCAAACCGACAAGGAGGATCGCCTCAAACGGCAGCGCTGGTTCCAGGAAGTGTTCCTAGAGGGAGAAATACCGCTGGCTCAGGGCATTGATTTGTTAAGCGTGACTACCACTATGGAGGCTGGCGTAGACATCGGCGGCCTGCTGGCAGTGATGATGGCAAACATGCCGCCCCGACGGTTCAACTACCAGCAGCGGGTGGGACGGGCTGGTCGGCGCGGTGCCGGGGTCTCCTTGGCAGTTACGTTTTGCCGGGGTCGCAGCCATGACGATTTTTACTTTCAGCGCCCTGAGGCCATTACCGGCGATCCGCCACCCCCGCCCTACATTGACCTGCGCAGCCTCACCATTGCTCGGCGCGTCGTCGCCAAAGAAGTCTTGCGGCAGGCTTTTCAAGATCTATCGGTTGCAGCGGATCTCGAAGATGCAACCAGTGTCCACGGCGAATTTGGCTTGGCCAAAAACTGGCGGCAAGTGGAACCGTCGGTTCGGGATTGGATTGACAACCATCCCCAAGACATTCGAGCTGTGATTGCCCAACTTTGCCAGCAGACTTACATTTCAGCCGAACAGCAGGAAGAGCTGTATCGCTACATCCGCGAGGAGTTGGTCAATAAAATTCGCGAGATTGCTGAGTCTGAAGCCTACAGCCAAGATCAACTTAGCGAACGTCTGGCCAATGCCGGCATTTTGCCCATGTTTGGCTTTCCCACACGGGTGAGGTTACTTTACACTCGCTGGTCTGCCAGCGAAGGCACCATTGATCGCGACTTGGATACGGCGATTGCACAGTTTGCCCCTGGCTTGGAAATCGTCAAAGATCGGGCAGTACACACCGCCTGCGGATTGGTGGAGTTGGTGCCTCACCCAAGAGGCGTACAATCGCGTCCCGGCTTGGTGCCGCCCCTCGACAAACCCAATCGCTGGCTAGGTCTGTGCTGCAACTGTCAAGCCATGATAGAGGACTACCAGCCACAGCAGCCGCTTTGCTCTCCTCCCCCAGCTACCCACAAGCCGGCAAAGCAAGCCTGTCCGGTATGCCAGCAAACCACCCTCCGCTGCATTGATGCGCGGGAACCCAGGGGCTTTTTCACCAACTTGCAGCCGCGGGATTTTGATGGTCAATTTGAGTGGCAACCCCGCGTCAGTCGGCCAACCTTGGGCGCGGACGGACTTAAGGCGGAAGCGACGACCGCAACGACCGGCAACGCTCACCTGCGGGGAGGCAGCGATGACGTTTTAATCGTCAATGATCGCGGCGGCGAGGGGGGGTTCCTGTTACAAGCGGATAAGAAGTGGCCAGGAGCTTATGTTTGTCCTGAAGTTCAGGGGAAACGTTTCGAAGGAATAGGCCCTACCTATCGGATTGCCCTACTGTCTAAGCGACGCACTGACGTGCTGCTGGTCAGCCTTCAAACTTGGCCGCCTGGCGTGTTTGCTGACTCAACAACTGTGGAAGGGCGAGCAGCTTTGTATTCCTTCGCCTTCTGGTTGCGAGCGGCTGCCTGCACCTTTTTGGATGTCGATCCTGACGAGTTGCAAGCCAGCTTTCAGACAAAGGAAGAGGCTGGCCGAGTGGTGGGTCAGGCTTTTCTGTTCGACAAGCTGGAGAATGGCGCGGGGTATTGCCTCTACCTCGCTCAGCCGGAGGTCTTCTCGAAGCTGCTGGAACAAGAGGACTTGTCTCAACCCAACAGTTTGGCCTTCCGTTGGCTGCAGCACCAGCAGACCTGCGACACGTCCTGCAACAACTGCTTGCGCGATTACTCCAACCTAGCCTACCACGGGCTCTTGGATTGGCGACTAGCCTTGGATATGGCGCGCCTTCTGCGAGATGCTAGGGCACCGGTCGATTTGCAGAGCCCTTGGGGGGAAGAGCAGGAAAATCCCTGGCGGCGCTTGGTGGAGCAGGTACTGCCGCCACTGCTGGAAAACCTAGGCTTCCAGCAAGTGTCTCAGGATTTTCTCCTGCCGGTGTGGACGGGAAACCGGGGGCGGGAAGTGCGGATTGTGCGCCATCCTATTTGGACTGATGAGCATCCCATCTGGCAACAAACTGTTGAGCAAGTCCGTCAGGCCTATCCCCAGGCCCACATTCAGGCAATCAATCCTTTTTTGACGTTGCGACGACCAGGGGATGTCTTGGCAAAGTCAACAAAAACTACCCGCTCTAAGCGTCCTGGTGCTGCCTGACTTTATTTCGCTCAGTTTCTTTAGCCTGCGGTGGAAGAGGGCAGCGCGACTCAGTAGTCCAACACTGCCGACGCTCTCTCTACGGGCTAAACACGTTGGCAGAGGCGATTTCTTTCTATTCCAGGGCCTAATAGCCTTTCTATTCTCTGACTCTGAACTGCGCCAATCCCTACAGAGCTCCCTCCAATCCAGAGCCAAAAGCCGAGAGCCCCCACTGCTGCAAGCTATCGAAGGCAGCATAAGCCGTTAGATCTGGCTGCAGGGGCGTAATCGACACATAGCCCTCAGCAACCGCCCGCACGTCCGAACAGGGATCCACCTCCTCTTCCACCACCTCTCCAGCTAGCCAGTAGTAGGCCTTGCCGCGCGGATCCACCCGTTTCTCGTAGAGATCTGTGTACTTGCGCCAGGCCAGGCGGGCCAAGACCATGCCGCGTATTTCAGCCAGCGCTAGGGGGGGCACGTTGATGTTCAACAGCATCGGCTCCCCCAGGGGTTTCAGGCTCAGTTTCTCCAGTAGCTTCAGCACCACCTGGGCCGCTGGTTGAAAATCCTGATGGGTAAAACTGGCCAAGCTTACTGCCAGGCTAGGGATCCCTTCCAATAGCCCTTCCATTGCCGCCGAGACGGTGCCGGAGTAGAGCACATCCGTGCCCAGATTGGCTCCCTGATTGATGCCGGAAATCACCCAATCGGGAGGACGATCCAATAGCCCGTCCAGACCTAACTTGACACAGTCGGAAGGGGTGCCCGAACAGGCCCAGGCCTGCACTTCTGGAGGAAATCCCTCCCGCACCGGATCCACCCGCAGCGGCTTGTGCAACGTCAGGGCGTGGCCGGTGGCCGAGCGCTCCCGATCCGGACAGACCACCGTTACCTGGTGCCCCCCCAGCTGGGCCAGCGCTGCCGCCAAACACCGCACCCCTGCCGCCTGGATGCCATCGTCGTTGCTGATAAGAATGTTCATCCCAGCCACCCCACACCCGCCCTTAGACATACACCAGTCTGACCCAATGATCTGCGCTGATCCCCCAGGTAGCCGAGTTCAGCGGCAGAATCTGAAAATTTACGGCTTCTTGGGGTTATTATTGGACGTAGCCTTTTGAACAATATCAGTAGGAACACAATGTCACCCCATGAGGTCAAGTGCCATTATGAAGCTAAGGTAAAGTAAACCCTGCGGTTTCCTTCCTCTTTGTATTTGCCTTCTTGTGTGTATCTTGCTGTTTCTCCATCCCCATCTTCCTAAGACTCCGTCCCGTTGACGTGTAGGTGCTCGGCACCGCCGGCGCGAACGCGGAAGCGTTGCATAGCCTACAGCCGGGTAAAGCTGGAAAGTCTGTAAAACCCATCAGGTCGCTCGAGCGACAGGAAGTTGATCTCATGTCACTTGTTTCCATCACATCGGCAACAGAGGCTCAGGAATGGCGTGAGCTTTGCCAGTGGGCCGAGGAGCACTACCGCTGTCGCACCTTTCCCAAAGACGTGCGCATTCCCACTCGTCCGGGATTGGTGTACATCACCCAAGAGGGAGTGGTGCGCCTGGTCAGCCAAACTCCAGAGCGGCGGGAGGTCTTTGTTGGGTTCATCACGGCTGGATTTCCTTTTGAGCTGAGCAACCCAGAGCGCTTTGAGTTGAAAGCCTGCACCCACGCCGATCGCACCACGGTGATGTGGTTTTACTGGCAGGATCTGGAGCAGTGGCCCTATCTGCACCAGAAGATTCAGGAAAACTTCCGCCAGCAACTGCAACGGAAGCTGCTGTGGTTGGGAAATCTGGGCCAACGGCGCGCCATCGATCGCCTCAAGGGCTTCTTGAGCCTGTTGATCGAAGAGTATGGACAGCCCTGTGAACAAGGGATGTATCTCCCCTGGCCCCTTACCCATGCGCAGATTGGGGATGCCATTGGGGCCACTCGTGTGACGGTGACTCGTCTTCTGGGATCCCTGCGTTCGAAAGGGTTTGTGCAGGTGCTGGATCAAAACTTAATTTGCATTCCCAACGGGGTAAAGCTCCAGCCCACTCCGAAGAAGGCGGCCAGCGCCTAACCCTGCTGTCTAGATGCTATCCAGAGTGTTATGCCTACAGCAGTCGGGAACTGCACTGCTGACGCGATGGGCCTGCAGCTCCACTATCGTACTTGGGGAGAAGGGATCCCCTCCCTCCCAATCTTGATGCTCCACGGCCATCCGGGCAATGCCGACTGCATGGCGGTATTTGCAGAGGCAGTGGCGGGGATCCACCCCTGTGTGGCGCCAGATCTGCGTGGCTATGGACGTTCGCAGGTGGTGGATCCCTTCGAGATGGAGGAGCACCTGGAGGATTTGGAATTACTGCTCAATCGCCTGGGCTGGCAGGCGTGTCTGGTTCTGGGCTGGTCTTTGGGCGGGATCCTGGCCCTGGAGTTGGCTTTGCGGCTGCCGGAGCGGGTAAAAGGCTTGGTTTTGGTGGCCAGTGCCGCCTGCCCCCGCAGCAACCATCCCCCCACCGATTTTTGGGATCAGGTCAACACCGGCGTTGCCTCGCTGCTCAACTGGCTTTGGCCCGGCTGGGAATGGAACATCGAGACCTTTGGCCGTCGCTCCCTTTACCGCTACCTGATGCAGCAACAGACCCCAACGGCCTATCGGTATTTGGCGCACATGGCCTTGCCCGCCTATCTGCACACCTCCCCCCAGGCTCGCCAAGCTCTGCGCGCCGCTTTGCAACGGGGCTACAACCGCGAGGGAGATCTGCACCGAATTCGCATCCCGGTACTGCTTATGGCCGGCGAGCGGGATCGCCACATCACCGCCAACAGCAGCCTGGCCACAGCCCGCGCCCTGCCCCACTGCACCTGCATTGTCTATCCCAACGTGGCTCATCTCTTTCCCTGGGAGATCCCCGACCGGGTGGGACAGGATCTGCGCCGCTGGCTCAGCGCTCAAGACTGGGCAAGTGGGATCCCGGTGGTTGGCTCTTCCGCTCCCTCTGCAGACAAGGCGGCAGAAGCCTGACCCTGGGCCAACTTCCGCAGCCGGGCAAAGGCCTCTTCCTCTAGATGGATCTGCTGCTGCTGTTGTTCTTCTGGGGTGCGCAGGCGCTTTCCCAACGGCTGTTGCAGCGTGCCCAAGAGCAACGGCTCGGAAACTCCCGGCTCGGGATGGATGACGGTGCGGGCCCGCAAGGTGAACACCGGCGAACCGGTGGAGAAGCGGCCCGGGGATCCCAAATCGCTGGCCGCCTGCTTCAGGGTGAGGATCAGTTGCTCTGGGGTGATATCCGGGCTGACAGCAATAACCGCTCGATCCGCCCCTTGGTCATAGACGGTGGTGTAGGGGGCAGCACCGGGAATGCGGGAGCGAAAGATCGGCCCCAAGCTGAGGGCAAAACATCCCGCTGTTAAAACCAGCGCAAACGCCGTGTAGCCCACCAGCGCAAACTTCAAGGGCCAATTGCGGATCCAGGCCAGCAGGGTGAGCACAGCCAGCAAGCCTGCTAGACCTAGCCCAATTTGGGTGGCAGAGGCAAAGAAAGATTCCAAAGTTGCATCCATGATTCCCCAGTTTAGCGGCTAGAGCTTCATCTCTAGGATGCAGGATGAGCCCGATTCTGGCTGCCCTATCTAAGGACTCCGTCCCGCTGGCACCCTGCTCCAGAAGGGCTTGGCTGGTTCTATCACCAAACCCCTGTGAGAAGAGGCAAGACGGATCAACCTACCAAACACAGAAAGCGGCGAGCCCTACAGATTTGAGGAGCATGGGCAAGGTCGGATTCGAACCGACACGGTTTCCCGCCGCATTTTGAGTGCGGTGCGTCTACCAGTTTCGCCACTCGCCCGACTTGGAACCATTATCCTACTGAACTGGCGAAACCTCGTCAACCAATCCCCCGAACTCTATCGGCGGCGGTCTTTCTCCAGTTGCTGGGCCTTTTGCCGAAGCTGGCGGGTTTGCTCCATCACCTCCTCCAGATCCTCGTGGGATAGCCGCTCGACGTAGTTAATTTTGATCTCTTCCAGCAAGTCTTGCAGGAGAGAGCGAATTTCTTCCGAAGCATGCTCCTGGCTGAGTTCCCGTGCCAAGACCTCACCAAACCGCTGCATCAGTTGCGCTGCCAGCTTGGAGCCGACGGGATCCTCGAAACTGCCCGTCAGGGTTTTGTAGGTGGTGGTGGTCAGCTCGTTGGCCAGGCGCTCCGTCAGTTGGCCAGGCAGGGATCCCAGGCCGGGAAGCTGTTCTAGAGTTTGCATGGCAGGCAACTGCTTGAGCAGGCCATCCAGGTTGTAGCGGAGCAGTTGTTGCAATTCCGGTTGCACCTGGGGCAAAACGCGGTAGAGGACAATGCGAAAAACCAGGTTGGCAATCGCCTCCAGCTCGTTGGTGTTGTTGATGTCGATGTAGTCCCGCGGGGTACGTGCTGCCGGCAGTAGGGGCAGGGATCCCCGCTGAATGGATACCTGGATTTGGTTGATCACCCGCACAACAATGACTTCCGTCAGATCCTCGGCGAAGTTGGTAACAAAGCCCTGGCTCACCTGGGCGCGTACCCGCTCCAGATCCAGCAACTGTGCTTGTCCCAGCCGGATGGTGACGGGGATCACCCGCAGCCAGCGCCAAAAGGGCAGCAGCAACAGCACATCGTACCAACGCCAGAGCATGGCATCCAGCCAATTGACGCCGGTGTAGCGGCGGCTGATGGCCACCGTGCGCAGCAAAAATTCCAGCCCAAACAGAAGCACGAAGGGAAAATCCAGCACCGGGAAAAAGTCAACAGGGTTACCGCTCTCGCCAATGGGGCGGAAATAGTTGGTCTCGAAGAGGGGGCGCAGCCGGGTCTGGAAAAATTCAATTCCATCTGCGGGATCGGCGCCGGCCAAGTACTCAGCAGTCCAAAAGCGGGCAAAGGCAGCTCTGGCGGAGTCGGCTTCTGGGATGTGCTCCCGCATCAAGTTGAGGATACGCACAAACTGGCCGGTTTTGTTGGCGCCCTGAAAGGGGTTGGTCTCGATCATCTCGTCGCTGAGCTCCCGCAAGCGGGCCAGGATTGGTGCTGCCGCTTCCGACTCCACGCCAAACCGCAGGGTAACCTGGCGCAGCTCATCCACCAAGGCCAAGTAGCGCTGGGTTTCGGGGTTGGGCTCAATGCCCTTGATGGGGTCGTATAGGTCGGTCACCGGAGAACGGCTGGTTTCTTCGGAAAGAATCGGCAGCGGAATAGGTGGGCCAAAGGCGCCAAAAATTTGCACCCGACCCTGGAGCCAAAAGTCTCGCCCAGGCACGTAGCTCATGTCGAAGAGCACCAAGCACAGATTGCTCAGGGCCAGCAGGGCCATCCCCTTCTCGTAGAGGAGCAGCCAGCGGCTTCGCCCCCTGAGGACAGAGCGTCTGAGAATCCGTTGAGCAGCGTTCAAAGGACTCCGTCCCGGCCTTGGGTCAACCAGTTGGTTTGAGTCAGCCTTAGTCTACCACCCCTGGGGTGAGCCACCCTTAGCTCGAGCAAGCTGTAGTGCAACCTGGCCAAAATGCCGCCAAATGGCCTCTGCCTGTGGCCCCACCTGGCGCAGAATCCAACCCTTACAGATGGGATCCGGAGACTTGACCAGCCAGTATGGGGACTCCGTTCCGCTGATGTGAACGGTCAGCCAAGTGGGTTCCGGCCAATCCCCCAGCAAGTACAGGGATCCCCAACAGAGATGGGATCCCAGCACTGACGCGGCGGAGACCTGCCGATGGGGAAAGTGCAGGTCTATGTGTTCCTGCAGCCAGAGTTTTCTCCCCTCGGGGGAGGATGGGATCCCAGCAGTGACCCAAACTTGCAAGCAGTTGGCAAGATGTTGAAACTGCCAGCGTTCGTCCATGGCCAGCCGTCCGGCAGTCCAGATCTCGGCATAGGCCAGGCGGGCTGTGGGATCCAGCTCAATTTGCACCTGCTGGCGAAAGTCTGCCCCTGCCCCCGGAATGGTCGGGTGAGGGATCCAGATCAACTGGCTGGTGGGGGCCAGCTTGACCTTGACCTGTTGCCGAATCAAGCCGGGATGTAGCCGCGTTGCCCCTTGGGTGCGAATTTCCAGCGCCGAGCCTGGCCCCAGCCCGATCTCGATCCGGTGGCGATCCCCACCCAGCAGGCCGCCGTTGGGGTTGCGCAGGTAGTACACAGGTGGCTCCCCAGGGGATCCCAGCCATTGCAGGGGAGCCTGAGAATACTCCCAAATACGGGTATGTTCGCCTCGGCGGGTTGCCTTCAAGATGGCCTTACCGAAGTTCACAGGCGGCTCACCGAGGGGGGGTCGGCCTTGATGGGCCGAAACAGCACCTCCCGCTCCAGCCAACTGAGAACCTGCTCCAGCCCCTCACCCGTGCGCAGGTTGGTAAAGACAAAGGGCCTATCTCCCCGCATGCGACGGGCATCCCGTTCCATCACCCCCAAGTCTGCTCCCACATAGGGAGCCAGATCGATCTTGTTGATCACCAGCAGGTCGGAGCGGGTGATCCCCGGCCCGCCTTTGCGCGGGATCTTGTCCCCTTCGGCCACGTCGATGACGTAAATGCAGGCGTCCACCAGCTCCGGGCTGAAGGTAGCTGCCAAGTTGTCCCCCCCCGATTCCACCAAGATGAGATCCAGGGGGCAAAAGCGGCGCTCCAGCTCCTGAATGGCGTCTAGGTTGAGGGAGGCATCTTCCCGAATGGCGGTGTGGGGGCAGCCGCCGGTCTCTACGCCAATGATCCGCTCTGCCTCCAGGGCCTTGGCCCGCACCAAAAACTCGGCATCCTCGCGGGTATAGATATCGTTGGTCACCACCGCCAAAGACAGGTGGTCCCGCAGCGCCAAGCAGAGCTTTTCCACCAAAGCGGTTTTTCCGGATCCCACCGGGCCGCCAATGCCAACCCGTACCGGCTGGGAAGTTTGCGCAACTTTGCCCGACATCTGACCACCTAATGCTCTTTGAGGGCATTCTAGAATCAGAAGCTTGCAAGGGATCCGAGTATGGTTCGGCTTTTGGTGGCAACTGCTGTGGTGCTGGTGGGATTTTTGCTGGTTAACCGCCTCTATCGCAACCCGCTGAGTTCGGAGCCGAGACCAGAGCAAGCCAGCCCAGAAGCTGCCCAGCAAGGGATCCCTCAAGGTGGGCCGCTGCAGATTTACCAATCGCGGGATCAACTGCAGCAAACCCTCAACCAAGGGGCCACAGCCACCCAGCAGCAGGTGGAAGCCGTTGAGCAATCCTTGGGCAATCCTTGACAGGTTGCAAGCCCTGCAGGAGTGTCTGGAACGAAACCAAAAGACCAAGGCCCCCTTCTCAACGGGAGAAGGGATCCCTCCCCCAGACTGTGAAGCGCCCCTCAGGCTTGGGCGGATCCCCCAGACGCGCTAAAGTCGAGAATGCTGCAATTTTTATAGACCGTCCATGCGGATCCCTCCTGTTACCCCAGAGAAAGCCGATAAGCAACTGCAAAAGGTTTACGAAAGCCTGGAGAAAACCTACGGCACCGCCCTCAACCCCCTGCAGGTGATGGCCCACAAGCCCCAACTGATGCGAGCCGTGATGAACCTCTACGGGGCGCTGCACACCCAAAACCCCAACTTGCCTGAAGAGCTGAAGGAGCTGGTCAGCATCCGCATTGCCCAAATCAACGGCTGCCGCCACTACTGCCTTCCCTACCACACCCTGCAGGCGCAAAAGTACGGCGCCTCCCCTGCCAAAATTGCGGCGGTGGCCCAGGCCCGCACCAGCACCCTCTACACCGAGGCGGAAAAGCTGGCCATCGAGTACGCTGAGCGGATGACCGTGCCCAGCATGGTGGTCACCGATAGCTTCTTTGCCCAGCTAAAAGCCATTTGGTCAGATGAAGATCTGGTGGAGCTATCGGCTTGGATTGGCTTTATGAACTTCTGGACTAAGGTGATTGCCGCCCTGGATGTGCCTTTGGATCCCATCTTTGCCGAGCAACTTCACGTCTCTTAGGTAGCGGCGGGCTCTCCTCTCCCAGAGGGAGAGGGGATGGGGGTGAGGGATCCCGCCCCCCAGCCTGCCTCTAGGCCCAGTCGTCTCGCGTGCTAAAGCTGCGGTCGTACACCTGGCCGCGGGCATGGATCTGGCGAGTCCGGGCGAACAGCTCTTCTTCGCTCAGGCCCCACTGTTCCAGGATTTGATCCAAATCCCGCTGCAGATCCCAGGCGCCGGGGAAGCCGTGGTAACGGATGCGCAAACGGGCAACTTCCGCCAGTACCCAATCCGAGAGGGGCCTCTCCTGGGCCTGCACCATCAGCTCATCGAGCACAGCCCGGTCGGTGGCATACTGCGGATGTTGCTGCTCTCTCCGGGATGGGCCATTCGCGGGTGAACGGGATACAGCCATCGGCCTCCCTCCTTTTTCTCTCACTCTAGTTGAGTTCCCCTGGAGATTTTCAATATCGAGGATTGGGATCCTTGATGGCATGGGATCCCGAGAAGGCAGAAGAAAACCGCTATACTGCAAATGTTGCAGACTATAAACATTCTTCAGTTGCGGAGGCGGCGGCTATGCCCATGCCCATGATCGAGACCCGTACCGACCGGATGTTGCTCAACTTTGGGCCGCACCATCCCTCCATGCATGGGGTTTTGCGTTTGCTGGTCACCCTAGATGGCGAAAACATCGTCGATTGCGAACCGGTGATCGGCTACTTGCACCGCGGCATGGAGAAAATCGCCGAAAACCGCACGGTGGTGCAATACCTGCCCTACGTCTCCCGTTGGGACTACGGGGCCGGCATGTTTAACGAGGCCATTACCGTCAATGCCGTTGAGAAACTGGCCGGGATCAGCGTGCCCAGACGGGCCAGCTACCTACGGGTGATCATGCTGGAGCTGACCCGCATCACTAACCACCTGCTTTGGTTTGGTCCCTTCTTGGCGGATTTGGGCGCCCAAACCCCCTTCCTCTACGCCATGCGGGAGCGGGAGTGGATCCTAGACTTGTTTGAAGCCGTCACCGGCATGCGCCTGATCAACAACAACTATTTCCGGGTAGGCGGCGTAGCAGTGGATTTGCCCTACGGCTGGACGGAAAAATGCCTAGACTTTTGTGAGTATTTCCTGCCCAAAGTGGATGAGTACGAACGGCTGGTGACCGACAACCCGATTTTCCGCCGACGGCTGGAAGGGGTGGGCACCATCTCCAAGCAGGATGCCATCAATTGGGGGCTGTCCGGCCCCATGTTGCGGGCCTGTGGCGTCAACTGGGATCTGCGCAAAGTGGATCACTACGAATGCTACGACGACTTCGACTGGGAGGTGGCCGTTTATCCCGAAGGGGATTGCCTGGCCCGCTATCGGGTGCGCATGAAAGAGATGCGGGAGTCCTGCAAGATCGTGCACCAAGCCGTCAAGGCTTTGCCAGGAGGCCCCTTTGAAAACCTGGAAGCCAAGCGGATGCTGGAGGGGCCGAAGTCGGAGTGGAACAAAGGGGACTACCAGTTCATCAGCAAAAAGCCTTCCGCCAATTTCAAGATCCCCAAAGGGGAAGCCTACGTGCGGGTGGAGAGCGCCAAAGGAGAGCTGGGCATTTACATCGTGGGAGACGACAACGTTTGCCCCTGGCGCTGGAAGATCCGCCCCCCCGGCTTTGTCAATTTGCAAGTGTTGCCTCAGCTCATTCGCGGCATGAAGGTAGCCGACATGATCGCCATCCTCGGCAGCATTGACATCATCATGGGCGAGGTGGATCGCTAGGAATCGCTAAGATACTTACGGAAAGCGAGGACAAAGGCGATGGCCTGGGCGATCTTGGTTCTGCCGCTGTTGATTGTGTCTGCTATTGCTGCGGTTATCGGCCCCAAGCAATGGGCTAAGTACCAAGAGGAAAGGCGCCGCCGCGCGGAGGAGCTATCCGATGCTCGCCTTCAGGCCATCATCCAGCAGGAGCTACGCCGCCGCAACCGTCCCCCCCAATCGGATCCCAACGGGAAAACTTAGCTACAGGGATCCCAAACCCTACCCAACCCGCCATCTCTAGGGAGCTACTCACCCCCATGACAAACGCTGGTATCGACCTACAACTTGGCTTCGAGACTGCCCTACAGAACCTAGGCTTGGGAGCAGGTGCAGCCCATGCCCTCTGGATGCCCCTGCCGATGTTGCTGCTGATCATCGCCGCCACCTTGGGGGTGATGGTCATGACCTGGCTGGAGCGCAAGATCTCGGCAGCAGCCCAACAGCGGATTGGCCCCAACATGGCCGGCCCTCAGGGGGTGCTGATCCCGATTGCCGATGGCATCAAGCTGCTGACCAAAGAAGATGTTCTGCCCATCTTGGCCGACCCAGTCTTGTTTACGCTGGGGCCGATATTGGTTTTCCTGCCCGTCTTTTTGTGCTACCTGGTGGTTCCCTTTGGCCAGAACCTATTGATCTCCAACATTGCCATTGGCGTGTTCTTCCTGATCGCCACCTCCAGCGTGCAACCCATCGGTTTGTTGATGTCGGGCTACGGTTCCAATAACAAGTACTCCTTGCTGGGTGGGCTACGCGCGGCAGCTCAATCGATCAGCTACGAACTGCCGCTGGCCCTGTCAGTGTTGGCCGTGGTGCTGATGAGCAACGGTCTGGACACGGTGGGGATCGTGGAGCAGCAGAGCGGCCTGGGCATTCTGAGCTGGAACGTCTGGCGGCAGCCCATTGGCTTTGTCATTTTCCTGATCTCGGCTCTGGCGGAAACGGAGCGGATCCCGTTCGATTTGCCGGAAGCAGAAGAAGAGCTGGTAGCCGGTTACCAAACGGAGTACTCCGGCATGAAGTTTGCCCTCTTTTATCTGGGATCCTACGCCAACTTGCTGCTGGCTTCTCTGATTGCGGCAGTGCTGTACTTGGGGGGTTGGTCGTTCGTGGTGCCGGTGGAAACGATTGCCGCCTTGGCCGGGATCCCCTTGGATAACCCCTTCTTGCAGATCGGCGCGGCGGCCTTGGGCATTGTCATGACGATGGTCAAAGCTTTTATCTTCATCTTCTTGGCCATCCTGCTGCGCTGGACCTTGCCGCGGGTGCGCATTGACCAACTGCTGGACTTGGGGTGGAAGTTTTTGCTGCCTGTATCCTTTGTTAACTTGCTGCTGACGGCAGCCCTAAAGCTCGCCTTCCCCACCTTTTTTGGGGGTTGAATGAGAAGTAAAGAGGCCAGAGAGGGAGAACATAGACCATGACTTTTCTAAAGCGTGTCAAAGAATATGTGGGCGATGCCTTCCGAGCCGCCAAGTACATCGGCCAAGGGATGGGGGTTGTCTTCGACCACATGGGCCGGCGCCCGGTAACCGTGCAATACCCCTTCGAAAAGCTGATCCCCTCTGAGCGCTTTCGGGGACGCATCCACTTCGAGTTCGATAAGTGTATTGCCTGCGAGATCTGCGTTCGGGTTTGCCCCATTGATCTGCCGGTGGTGGATTGGGCCTACAACCCAGAGCTGAAGAAAAAGGAGCTCTACAGCTACAGCATCGATTTTGGGGTGTGCATTTTCTGTGCCAATTGTGTGGAGTTTTGCCCCACCAATTGTCTCTCGGTAACCGAGGATTATGAGTTGGCTACTTACGACCGCCATGACCTCAACTACCACCAAGTGGCGATGGGCCGTTTGCCCTCCAAGGTAACTGAGGACCCAATGGTGACCCCACTGCGGGAGTTTGCCTATCTGCCCAAAGGGGTGATCGATCCCCACGATTTACCTGCTGGATCCCAGCGGGCTGGCAAACGACCGGAGGAGATTCTGGCGGAAATGAGAGCGGCCAAAGCTGCTAAGGAAGCCGAAGCGAAAGCAGCCAAGGCTGCTGCGGAATAGCGTGACATACTCCCGCACTCATGCTGACGCAAAGCGCTCCGCGCCGCTGTCCGCCACCCCTAGCCCCTTTCCCAGGGGATGTGACTGTTTGAACTTGTGGGACTGCCTTCCAGCATCGCCCGCTGCCGCAAGGTGATGGCCAGAAAAAGCGTCGAGGCCGCGAAGTTGGAGCTGTCCTTAGTGGGAAGGAGATGCCTGGGGCGCAGAAATAAGGTCTTCTGAACCCTGCGATCTGCAATCAAAGATCTGAGTATGAGTATAGGTGTGGTGTCCTAGTCTGAACCAAAATGGCCATACGTGGGCAGGGCAGATGGCTGCCAGCCTTGGCTAACTTCAGGGGAAGGAAAACGTAAACCTACCCGCCAAGCCAGGGGATGTGGCCAAGCCGCTAAAAGTCTGCGCGACGTTTCCGCTCTTGCGAACCGTTACGGTAAAGGGAATGGGAGCAGTTGATTGGGAGCAGCGCCGGAACAATCTCACCTCGATGAAGTATGGCCCTGAGGGCGGGGTGGAAGCCCAAAAGACATTCTCCACAGCATTTTGGGTTACGGCAACACAGTCGGCATTGGCATCCACATCCAGCCGTCCTCCAGAAGGGACAATTCGGTTGTTAAAAAACACGGTCTGCTGCGTGGGATCCGTAACATACAGGTCAAGGTCATCGATGGTGTTCCAACTCAAGGTAACTTGAATGGGGCCGGTGCCCAATACTGGAGGTGTGGGGGTGGGAGAGGGTGTCGGTGCAGGAGTTGGTGGTGGCCTCAGGGTAGGAGTTGGCGTGGGCGCAGGTTCCCCAGTGACCCTCTGAGCAAAGTTTCCTTGGAAAGTATTGCCAGCCAGGTAGGCTGCGACTACCGCATCTGGGGTGCCGGGGGCCGCCTGAATTGCCACTCCTACGCCCTCGCCCCGAGCTAGGAACGTATTCCCGGAAATGGTGCGGGCCTGGGTTCCCTGCAAAATACGAATGCCGACACTGCCGGCTATCCTGCCCACGCCGATCCGGTTGGATTGAATGGATGGAATTGAGCCTGCCCCATCCAGCTGAATCCCGGTAGTGCCACTCGTACCTGCTTGCCGCGCCTGCAGTACCAAGCCGGCTCCAGCCGTGGGTGGATCCCCTTCGATTTGGTTGTTGCGGAAGATCCCGCCGGAGTTGTCACCATAGCGAACGGCCAAAGCCCCCAAAGCCTGCAGGAGAATTGTGTTGTTTTCAAGGATGGGATTGCTGCCCGGCACAGTGCCTATGCCCACCCCACCCGTTTTACTGACAATCGGCGAGACACGGCTGACCCGGCCATTCCCAGAGATCTGCACACAGGGATCCAAAAATTGCTGGCACAAAATCTCGGCCAATTGGTTCAAGGCTCCCTCTAGAACCGCAGCATTGCCGTTGACCAAGATGTTGGAGCGAGGGTCGTTGAGGGTGACCTTGCGCGGCTGAAAAGTGCCGTTGTTCACCTGCACCCGTCCACCCCCCAGCACCACATCTACCCCCTGCAGGCTGGTTTGGCTGGCTACAATCACGTCAAAGAGCCCGGTCAGGATCTCATAGGCGGTGGAGCTGGTGATGCGAATGCGACCGCCGTTGGTGCCATCGCCGCCATCCAGGGCCAGGTTGCTTTGCAAAGTTTCCCTGCCCGTCCCCAAAATCTCGATCAGCACCTCCAGGCCGGCTGTGGCAGTCTGAAGTCGCTGCGCCTCTGCAACTGCGTCTGCCAGTTTGGTAAAGGGGCCACTGGCCGGATCCACTCTCAGGATGATGGGCCCGCCACCTGGCGGAGGAAGAGGTGGAGAACTGCCGCCGCCACCCCCACAGCCGAGGGCAACCCCCGCCAACAGAGGCAGCAAGGCTGAACAGATCCCCCAACCAGATTTGGATACTTGGCCAAGCATAGGTGGAAAGCCCCTTACAAGCGCTTAGCGGTTAAGGTTGTTACAGCAACAAACAAGAGCAACAAACAACTGCCACGAGGTCAAAGTGCAGATGGCCAAGTTGCGATCCAATGCCCTCAGCAAAAGCATCCTCTGATGGATCCTCTGTTTAGTCAAGGCTTCGCCAGGGATCCGCAATCAATCGGCAACAAAAATCTCAAAAATCTAGCGCTCTTCAGGTACTTCGAGGGTTCCGGCGAGGATGTCTTGCTGCACCGCTTCCACAGCAGCCACCAAATCTGCCGGGAGCAAGGCTTGGTTGTACTCATCCAGAGCATAGCCCACACCCTCGTTCTCCAGGCCAAAGGTTTGAATGCCGCCGACAAAGTTGCCTTAAAGTTGCCTTAAAGTTGCCTTCCACCACGCTGCGAATCACTTCATAGGTGGCCATATCCACCCGCTTCAGCATCGAGGTGAGACCGTGGTTGAGGGTGGCAGGGTTGTTATCGGTATCCCCCAGGTAGTTTTGGTTAGCATCCACACCGATAAAGAACAGCGGACGGGTATCTCCGCTGCAGATGCTGGCATAATCGGCGGGTTTGGGCACTTCCGCAAAGGGATCTCGAATGAAACTCACCCCGGCGGGCAGCCCTGTAGGATGCTGTTGGGCCAGAGCAGCCCAAAGAGCAGCGAGGTAACATCATCTCCCGCCGTATCCGTGTCGATCAAAAAGCGTTGCACAGCCATACCCAGGCTAAGCCCAAATCAAGGTGTCATCTTAACCCTTGCAGGCAGTCTCAGGGCAGCCATTGAGCCGGTGTATCTTGAGAGGGGATCCGTGTAGGCTTGAGTCGATTGATGTCCTCTTCCATCCGCTCCATTACACCACAACAGATGGCCCAATACCTACAGGATCCCGAGGCCGGCCCTCTGCAATTGATCGATGTGCGGGAACCGGCAGAGCTGGAGCTGGTGAATTTAAATGCCCTGGGCTTTCGCAACTACCCCTTGAGCCAGTACGAGGAATGGAGGGAACGGATCCTCACAGAGCTGGATCCAGATCAGCCAACTTTTGTGCTCTGCCATCATGGCCTCCGCTCTGCTCAGATGAGCCGGTGGCTACAGGCCAACGGGTTCACCCAGGTTTATAACATCAGCGGCGGCATTCACGCTTGGGCCTGTGAGGTGGATCCCTCCCTGCCCACCTATTGAGGTCACGGGCAAACCAGCACCATGTTCCCCATTCTTCATCTGCAGGGGGATCCCCAGCAACGAGGCCAACAGTATGGATCCCAGGCGGCCCAACTCATTCGCCACAGCATTGCTAGTTACGCCCGCCAATTTGCCTACCGCTGTGGTCTCACCTGGCAGCAGGCCCAGACCCAAGCAGAGGGATCCCTGCCCTGGCTAGAGCGCCACGTGCCCCACCTGCTGGAAGAAATCCAAGGCATTGCCGCGGGGAGTGGCTTCCGTTTTGCCGAGATTCTGGCCCTCAATTTGCGCACCGAGATTTTATCCAGATCGGTTGTCGGTGGATCCCATCCCGACTGCGCCGCTGCTCTGGAACACAATCTCCAAAACGGAGTACCCCAGCACCCAGCGGATCCTGCTCATGAATGCAAGGCAATGGAGAAACTCATCGATCCAAACCCAGCCAAGTCAGATGGGGGAGAATGTACTACCCTAGCGGCCTTGCCCCAGGTTACCTCCACCCACCACACCTATCTGGCCCAAACCTGGGATTGGCTTGGGGAGCAGCGCAGGGCCTGTGTGCTGTTGCGCGTTCACTCCGATACCCACCCTGCCTACCTCACCCTGACCGAAGCTGGGATCCTGGCCAAAATCGGCCTCAACCGAGCAGGGTTGGCCGTGGCCCTCAACCTCTTGCGCTCTACCCTAGATGGGCAAACCGAGGGAATGCCGGTGCATTTGCTATTGCGCTTGTTGTTGGAGTGTGAGGAGTGGCAGCAAGCTGTGGAGAGGGTGGGATCCTATCCTTACACCGCGTCCTCTTGTGTCAGCGTTGCGGGTACCGCAGGACAGGCGGTAGGCCTACAGCCCGCTAGTGCAATCAGCTTTGAAATCAGTCCACGAGGAATTGGCCTGCATCTCCCTCAAGGAGGGATCCTCGCCCACACCAATCATTTCCTGGATCCGGCCTTGCGAGAAGATGGCTGCCCCCCCACACAGGATCCTCCACAAGGCTAGAACGGGCCTATCATTTGCTTCGCCAGAGCGCTCAAACCGGAACCCTAGAGGCGGTCACTCTTCAAAAAATCCTACAGGACCGGACGAATGCCCCCCACTGCATCTGCCGCCATCCGGATCCCCATCTGCCCGCCTGGGATCGCACCGAAAGCGTGGCGGCTGTGGTGATGGATTTGAACCGGCAAATCTTACACCTGGCCCCCAACATTCCCGATCAAGTGGAGTTTGTACCGATTTCCGGGATTTTCTAGGTTTGGAAGATGCAGTAGGATCGAGCTGAAGAGAGAGGAGGGGCAGGCGATCGCGTCCTTGCTGTCGCCACCAGACAGCGGGATGAGGAAAGTCCGGGCTTTCAGAAGAACACACCGCTGGGGAAAGCCCAGTGCGGGTAACCGCGAGGATAGTGCCACAGAAACATACCGCCGATGGCTGGGATCCCAGCACAGGTAAGGGTGCAAAGGTGGGGTAAGAGCCCACCAGCAACGTCGTGAGGCGTTGGCTCGGTAAACCCCGGTGGAAAGCAAGGCCGCAGCCGCAGGATCATGGCTGTTCTTCGCCCCTGTCGGTTGCATCGAGGTCACGGTACCCAAAGTGGGGAAGGGTGCTCTCGATGGTGGTGAGCCGCTAGAGGGTGATGGTAACATCACTCCCAGATAGATGATCGCCAGTGCAACTCTGCACTACAGAACCCGGCTTACAACCTCCTCTCTTTTCTATCTGGTCTCTGTTGGGTCACGCCTGCCATCCACAGCTCCACGCAGGCTTGCAGAAGGGGGGGGATCCTGGCGGTTTCGGCGCCTTTCTCTGATTTTTTAGATTTTTCATCCGATAGCTGCCCCTCAACAGAGGGCTCGGTTCCGTCGGCGCCAACGGAAGGCAACTCGGCAGTTACCGCCAACATTGCTGCTCCCAAAATCATTACATGCAAAACCCCAACGGCTGCATAAAGGCGATCTGGCTCGACAGATTGCAACTCAG
Source organism: Thermostichus sp. MS-CIW-34 (assembly GCF_054060435.1). Lineage (NCBI taxonomy): Bacteria > Bacillati > Cyanobacteriota > Cyanophyceae > Thermostichales > Thermostichaceae > Thermostichus > Thermostichus sp. MS-CIW-34. The sequence continues at coordinate 188,772 of NZ_JBSSDE010000001.1, forward strand.
AGTTGGGAAATCGCCGCAAATACTCTGTCAGCTGTTCTTGGGCCTGAGAAAAACCCATCCGCAAGGCGCGACGATGTTCCTCAGAATAAAGGCCAGCCTCCCCGACCAGGGAGCGCACCAGTTCAGGATTATCGGCCAAAGCCCGAAAACAGGTGTGGACATAGCGCAGGAGAATGGCTTGTAACCCAGAGCCTTGAGAGGGGGCGGGATCCGCCTTCAGGGGCAGATCGGCTATGCCGGAAAAGACCCCCAGCTCCCCAAATACGGCCAGGAGTAACCCTTGCTTGGTGCCGAAGTGCCGAAACAGGGTGACCTCATTCACTCCGGCCAAATCCGCAATTTGACGGGTGGTGGTTTGGGTGATGCCCTGACGAACGAACAGCTCCCGAGCCGCATTCAGCAGCCTTTGCCGAGAAGAAGGACGTGCCATAGTGAGGAGAAAACCTGAAGAATTGCGGCGGGCTGCAAGTGACGCTTGCATTTACGGTGGAATACCGCTAGGCTTAATGTCAAGCGAGAGGATGTCGGCAGCGTTGCCTCTGCTCCTCTTCTTCCTGTGTAGCCAAGTTCATCACAGCGGAGCACATAGCAAGTCACCGCTGGCTATGGCGGTGTCTTCAGGGGTTTGACTCCGTTTTCACGTTGGGCCGCTGTTATCCGGCGGCCTTAACTTGGGCTTTGTGTTTTGGCTCTTTCCTAGTCAGTCTAGTCTACTTCTTCTTCTGAGGTTTTGTGGGTTCATGACCACTTCTTTTTCTCGCCAATCGCTGAATCATCCCGCTCCGCTCATTCAGCCCGAGCCCCAAGAATCCTTTCGGTTTGCTTGGGAACATGTGCTCTTCTTTGCCATCTTTCACGTGGTGGCTTTGGTGGGAGGCATTTTCTTCTTCTCCTGGCCCGCTCTGGGAGTAGCCCTATTTCTCCACTGGTGTTTCGGCAGCTTAGGCATCTGCTTGGGGTACCACCGCCTGCTCAGCCATCGTAGTTTCCAGGTGCCCAAGTGGCTGGAATATGTCTTCACGACTCTCGGTGCCCTGGCCGTTCAAGGGGGGCCGATCTTTTGGGTGGGCGGCCATCGTCAGCATCACGCCTTCACCGAAGACGAGGAGAAGGATCCCTATTCTGCTCGTAAGGGCTTTTGGTGGAGCCATGTGCTCTGGCTGATCTACCACCGCGAAGAATTTTTCAACCCTGAGAAGTATTCTGCCTTTGCGCCCGACTTGGCTCGGGATCCCTTCTACCGCTGGCTGGATAGGTATGCTCTGCTTCTGCAACTGCCGTTGGCTGCAATACTCTACCTGCTGGGGGGCTGGTCATTCGTCGTGTACGGTATCTTTGTGCGGACAGTGCTGCTACTGCATTGTACCTGGTTGATCAACTCGGCCAGCCACTTCTGGGGTTACCGAACTTTCGAGAGCAACGACAATGCCCGTAACCTTTGGTGGGCGGCCATTCTGACCTATGGTGAAGGCTGGCACAACAACCATCATGCCGACCCGAAGTGCGTTAAGGCCGGTTTGCGTTGGTGGGAGATCGACATGACCTACTGGGCCATTTGGCTGTTGGCGAGATTGGGCCTGGCTCGTAAGCTGCACCTGCCTGCCCAAGGCCAAGCTGCTCGCTGAACTGGTTTTTCCCAGACCTTGCAGAGGAATCATCCGGGGATCCCTATCCCTAGGGATCCCTTTTGGGTTGCAGAGAGAGCTAGTCTTCTAAGGGGCTATACTGCCACGCTCCATAGTGGTCAAGAATACGCTTAATTTGTTCTATGTCGGCATCGGGTTCTTGATGAATATGCAATGCCTCTATTTGGCTGTCTTGGTAGCGAAAGGTGGAGTTTTTTTTCCACTCCAGCTCCGTTTCTACCCCTGAAACACAAGCCAAATGGGCAGCCAATTCCCGATAAACCATCAGAGGCATAGAATCGTAGCGAACAGCGTAGCGTTTCAGCTTGGGGACGCTCACGTATGACAACCCAATCAACGTAGCTCAAAACAACTCAAGTATAGTCACTTCAAGTTAGATTAAGACGCTTCCTAACTACTCCGCGGTGTCGCCCAAATGCTCCGCATCACTTCCGCGAGCCCCCCAATCCCTCTCCCTAAGAGAGAGAAGAGCTAGGAAGCACTGCAACGGAACAGTTTCATTCCTCATTGAAATGACTATAACTTCTGGGCAATACAGTCACCAAAACCCCCCCGCTCAACACTCTTTGCTGGACACTTGACCAGCAAAATGGGATGGGACTAAGCAATTTTGTCATCGACCAAGGTGCAGCAGTTTACCTGATCCAGGCAAATCTTTCCCCATTGCAAGGCCCAGCGTACTAAGGCCACCCGATTTGCCGTTCGGGTCTTGCTCAAAATATTGCTGATGTGATTGTCAACGGTGCGCTTGCTGATCTCTAGGCGTTCCGCGATGTCCTGATTGGTCAGTCCTGCTGCAATCAACTCAATGACCTGCAGCTCCCGTTCGGACAACAAGTCTGCGGAATGATAGTCAGTACCCATTCCGAATGCCTGCTTAAGATGAACTGTAAAGATTACCTACCCCAATTCTAGGGGATCACCCCTGAGATGGATAGCCCTGCAGCAGGGAAATCTTGAGCGATTCTCGGCCAGACTCCGGCTGCAGGCCACTGATGCGAGCGTTTTCGGATAGGCTTCACAAGGGATCCAAGTGCTTCCGGGGCAGTTCCACCTGAACCCACAGCCCACTGGTTTGTGGGTGATTGCGCAGTTGGATGGTGCCCCCATGAACCTCGACAATCTGCCGCACAATTGCCAGCCCTAGGCCGGTTCCGCCTTTGCTGCGGGCCCGCGCAGTGTCGGTGCGGTAAAAGGGCTGAAAGACCAACTCAAATTGATCTTCTGGCAGGCCGGGGCCGTGGTCGTACACCTCTAGCCGCACCTGGGATCCCTGCTCCGAAAGCACCACGTGGATAGGAGAGTCGGGCTTGCCATACTTGACGGCGTTGTCCAAGAGATTGAGAACGAGGCGGTATAGGCGTTGCTCATCTCCCCAGAGGTAAATCTGGGACAATCCGCTCAGGTGCAGTTCCTGGTGGCGGGGTTTGGCCAACGGCTCCAAACTTTGCCAGGCTTCCTGCACCAGACTTGCCAGATCCACCCAGCGCCACTGAGAGCGGGATGCGGCTCCCAGATTGAGGGCACTGAGTTCGAGCAAGTCTTGAACCAAATGGCTCAGGCGCAGAGTTTCATTTAGCAATCGTTCCACCCAGACTGCTTGAGCGGCATCGACCCGGCTTTGTAAAGTTTCGGCCAGCAAGCGAATGGAGGTGAGGGGGGTTTTCAGCTCGTGAGCCACATCCGAAGCCCAGCGATCCCGCTGTTGGGCCAGCATTTTTGCTTCCAGCCGGTCTTCTAAAAAAATGGCCACGTGCGCTTGCGGCAGCAGCAACCCCCAAGCCCGCAGCGGAATCGGTTTGCCATCCCCACCGGAAGGGTAGAAAATCCATTCGCGACTTTGGACAGGAGCAGCGGTCTCCTGTCGGCGGGTAGCCTCGATGAGCTGATCCAACTCGTAGGAGCGCACCCATTCCAGCAAGAGCTTGATGCCCGGCTGCCATTGGCTGATGCGCAGCAGGCGCTGGGCGGCAGGATTGCACTCCAGCACCACGTTGTTTTCGTCTACCCGCAGATATCCCCAAGGGAGCCGCTGACTCAGGTATTGCCAGTTTTGCAGTTGCTGTTTTTGGTTGGCCCAATCCAGATCTTGTTGGCGAAGATAACGGCTGAGCAAGCTGAGCATCTGTTCCAGGGAGTGGAGGGGCATGGCCAGATGCACCAGGGATCCCAACCGCTGCAATTCGCATCTGAAACGGCGCCGAGTCTGCCACAGCAGGAGCAACGTGCAAAGCAAACCGATTCCCAACCCGATCAGGATCCCGGCTTCCAGTCCCATGTTCCCACCACCTTTGCTGCCATTGTCGCTCAGGGAAGCAAGAGTGGAGGCGAAAGCCCGGTTGCCGGCCTCTTATCGACGATGTACGAGGGTGGTACTGGCTTGGTCGGTGGGCACAAGCAAGATCTCGCTGATGTTCACGTGGGGGGGACGGGTTGCCGCAAACACCACCACTTCAGCCACATCCATCGCCGTCAAGGGGGTGAGGCCCTGATACACTGCTGCCGCGCGGGCGCGATCCCCACGGAAGCGCACTTGGCTGAACTCGGTTTCCACCAGGCCCGGCTGAATCTCGGTGACGCGAATGGGGGTGCCCAGTAAATCCAGCTTCAGCCCCTCGGAGATGGCCCGCACGGCGGCCTTAGAAGCGCAATACACAGCGCCACCTGGGTAGGTCTGCCGACCGGCAATGGAGCCGATGTTCACCACATGGCCTCGACCTCGCTCCACCATGCCGGGCAAAACGGCGCGGGTAACATAGAGCAGACCCTTGAGGTTGGTATCGATCATCTCTTCCCAGTCTTGCAAGGCCCCCATGTGGAGCTTGTCTAAGCCACGACTTAAACCGGCATTGTTGATCAAGATGTCGATGTCGGCCCACGGCGAGGGCAGAGATTGGAGCGCCTGCTGCACGGCTGTCCCATCCCGCACATCCAAAGCCAGCAGGTAGGAAGAAGTGCCATAAGCCTGCTGCAACTCCCCAGCCAGTTCCTGCAGCCGATCCTGACGGCGGGCCACCAGAATCAGGCGGGCTCCAGAACGAGCAAAAAGGGTGGCACAAGCGGCCCCAATGCCGCTACTGGCTCCGGTGATGAGCACGATGGAGTTTTCAAGCATCATTTGCTAATTCAAATGCTGTGATTTCAGTTGGGTTGAGTCGGAGAAAAATGGACAGCCGCCCCCAGCTTCCTCCTCAGTGGGAGGCTACAGCCATTCTAGGAGTTCGAGCCACTTCCCCAGGGGGGAGCCTGGGATCCAGCAAACGAATCGTTTCTCTGCCGTTCGGTAGCGACGCTACCGCTTCCTGCAAAAGCTCCTTAAAGAGAGCGCTCCAGCAGCTTGACGCAAGCATACAGAGTATCCAAATGGGGAGTGGGCACCCCCACCAAACGCCCCAACTCGGTGATGGCTCCCACAATGGCCTCGATCTCCGTCCGTCGCCCCAGCTCAACATCCTGCAGCATCGAGGTGCGATGGGATCCCACGCGGGCTGCATCTTCTAGCCGCTCTTCCAAAGAGACCGGCAGCCGGATCCCTAGAGCTTGGGCTACAGCCTCAACTTCCCGCATCACCGACCGAACCAGAGCATGGGTGGGTGGGTACTGAGCGATCTCATCTTGAGCAGCTCGGGTGAGGGCGCTGATGGGATTGAAGGCGGCATTGCCCCACAGTTTCTGCCAGATCTCGGCCCGAATCTGCGAGGTGAGGGTGGTGGCAAGCTGCGCCTGTTCAAAGATGGCGGCCAAGGACTGCAGCCGTCCTGACAGGGATCCATCCGGCTCCCCCAGAATGTAGCGCCCACCCCCTGTGTGCAAGACCACTCCTGGCTCTGCCAACTGCACGGCAATGTACACCACACAGCCAATCACCCGCTCTATCGGCAAATGAGCAGCGATAACCCCTTCTGGATCCACGGAAGTCAGGGAATGCCCCTCAAACTCGCCCCCATGCCGGTAAAAGTACCACCAGGGGATACCATTCTGGGCGATCACAATGGGGGTGTCGGGGCCACACAGGGATCCCAGTCGAGGGGCAAGCTGCGGCAAGCTGTGGGCCTTGACCGTCACTATCAGCCAGTCCTGTGGGCCCAGGGCAGCCGGATCGTCGGTGGCCGTCAACCGCTCTACCCAGGTTTGGGAGGGATCCCCCTGCCGGATGAGCTTCAGACCTTGGGTGCGGATGGCCTGCAGGTGAGCTCCACGGGCCACGACACTGACGGGAAAGCCAGACCGAGCCAGGCATATGGCCAAGTGACTTCCCACCGCCCCGGCGCCAACGATACAAATCTTCATGAGTCTATCATCTTTCCGCCACCCACCTCATATCCAGGTGGCCAATTGACATGGAATTGACATGGAGCTGTAACAAGGCCCGATACCGGGCCCGGGAGAAATCCTCGACAGCTTTACTCTGCCCCCCCTTGGGTCACCCTTAGGATCCCATATCCAAGTGCCACGCCCACCAGGGTCAGCACAATGCAGAGTCCAGCAATGGTGAAGATCTCGCCAGCCATAGATTCAGCTTCCTCGCAAATGGGATACATCGCCTTCTCAGGATATCGGATCCCAAGCCCTGGCCTTCACTCCAAGGGTGTAGCGGCCCAAACCCAACTCCTCGAAAAACAGTCGTTCTCCCAGACTTGATGAGATCCGGCTATCCGCCTCTATAATGAAAGCAATTTACAAGTCTTTACCGGCATAGGCTAAGTTGTAATGCCTACAGCCGTAAAACTTGTTTGGTGGCTCTCGAATGGCCCGTTGGGCCTCGCGAGTTGTGGAAACGGTTCTAAGTAAGGTCTTGAAGCGCTAGGGATCCTGACTTAACGGGAAACTCCTGAGCAGTTCTTGCCAAAGAGCCGTTCAAGGAAACTGAGGCAAAAGACCCAGGAGTTGAGTCTTTATACCTAGGCTCCGCTCCTGCTTCGAAGAAGCAAACTTTGTGGTTTCATTAACGTCCTCATTCATTTAGATGTCTTTAAGGAGTAGTTCAGATGACCATAGCGGTAGGGCGCGTGCGTCAGGAGCGAGGATGGTTCGACATCGTCGATGACTGGCTCAAGCGCGACAGATTCGTGTTTATCGGCTGGTCCGGGCTGCTGCTGTTCCCCTGCGCTTACCTAGCCCTGGGCGGCTGGCTCACCGGCACCACCTTTGTAACTTCCTGGTACACCCACGGGTTGGCCAGCTCCTACCTGGAAGGGTGCAACTTTTTGACCGTAGCCGTCTCCACCCCCGCCGACAGCATGGGCCACAGCCTGCTGCTGCTGTGGGGCCCGGAAGCCCAGGGGGACTTCACCCGCTGGTGCCAGATTGGGGGGCTGTGGACCTTTGTGGCCCTGCACGGAGCGCTGGGGCTGATTGGCTTTATGCTGCGGCAATTTGAGATTGCCCGGCTGGTGGGGGTGCGGCCCTACAACGCCATTGCGTTTAGCGCGCCGATAGCGGTGTTTGTGAGCGTGTTTTTGATTTACCCGCTGGGGCAGAGCAGCTGGTTTTTTGCGCCCAGCTTTGGGGTGGCGGGGATTTTCCGCTTTTTGCTGTTTTTCCAGGGGTTCCACAACTGGACGCTGAACCCGTTCCACATGATGGGGGTGGCTGG